>CAZDDA010000193.1:0-5034 GCA_964504085.1 uncultured Thermotogae bacterium
TGCATCTGTTCACCGTCCCCGGACTCGAGGAGAACCCGGCGGCGATCTTTCTGCTACCGATGGGCGCGTTCTTCGTGATCGGGGTCCTTCTGGCGTTGTTCCGATGGATGGGGGTGAGCGAGAGTGAGTGAACTAGCAGCGATCTTCTTTGGTATGGCACTGGTCAACAACATGGTCCTGTCGAAGTTCCTTGGACTGTGCCCGTTCTTCGGGGTTTCCAAGAACCTCAAAAGCGCGTTCAGCATGGGAGTTGCCGTTCTTTTGGTCATGTTCGTCGCCTCGGCGGTGACGTGGCCGCTCTTTCACGTGCTTCTGGTCCCCTACGGCGCGGGATACATGCGAACGGTGATCTTCATCCTGGTGATCGCCTCGCTGGTGCAAATCATCGAGATGACGATCAAACGCACGAACCTAACCCTGTACAACGCCCTGGGGATCTACCTACCGCTCATTACTACAAATTGCGCCGTTTTGGGAATCACGTTCATCAACATCGACTCGGCGTACACGTTTCCGCAGTCGATCGCCGCCGCACTCGGCGCCGGACTGGGATTCACGTTGGTGTTGGTGATCATGTCCGGAATCCGAGAACGGCTGGACCTGGCGGACACGCCCAAGGCATTCAGGGGAGCGCCGATTGCGTTCATCACGGCGATGTTCTTGGGGCTCGCCTTTCTGGCGTTTGGGGGGATGGTCGGATGAGTGTCCAAACGATTCTCGCGGTGGCGCTTCTCACGCTCGTCGGGCTGATTGCCGGGATTGCAATCTTCGTGGTCAACAGGCTGCTTCCCAAAGAGGACGAGTCGTTGCAAAAAGCCTCGGAAATTAAGGAGTATCTGCCCGGCGCCGATTGCGGCGCCTGCGGCCATCCGGGGTGCTTTGCCTACGCCCAGGCCGCGGCCAAGGACAGCGAGGTTGTCGTCAAGACTCCCTGTCGTCTCCTCGCCAAGGACAAAGAGGGAACCAAACGTCTTGGGGAGTATCTGGGATTCGACATCGACACGACACAGATCGGGCAAAAGGCGGTTGTGCACTGCACCGGCGACTCCCCGGTGATCGGGGCGTACAGCGGGATCACCACCTGTGGCGCTGCCGTTCAGGTAGGAGGCGGATTCAAGGAATGCCCCTACGCCTGCTTGGGCTTTGGGGACTGTGCGGCCGTGTGTCCTGCAGATGCAATCACCATCGATGCGGTAAGACAAGTGGCCGTTGTGGATTGGGAGAAATGCATCGGCTGCGGGATGTGCGTGAAGACGTGCCCGAGAAGCCTGATCGAGCTGATTCCAGCCGACATGCCGCAGTACCTCGGCTGTAACTATTTAGCCGCCAAGGATGTAGCACAGCGCAAGAAGTGCTCGGTAGGATGCATCCATTGTCGACTCTGTGTCAAGGCCTCGGAACACGATGAGGTGACGTGGAACGACGAGAAGGATCTTCCGTTCTTCGATCCGGAGAAGAAGATGGTGGCCGCGGCAGCGATCGAGAAGTGCCCGCGGAGTATCATCCTCAAGACCCCGGCTTTTCCCGAGGGTATCGACACTGTTGCAGAAGCTGCGCCGACGCAGGAGAAAGAGCAAGCAACCGGCTAGTCGACTGCACGAGAGAGGAGACGACGAGGCGCCGCGTGTGAGCGTGGCGCCGGCTTCTTTTACACGAGTTCGACGAACGACCGTTTCCCAACCTGCACGAGGACCGGCGGATCGAACGGTAGGTCAAGATCGGCCGACTCGATCCGCTCGTCGTTCACCTTCACCCCACCCTGAGCGATCAGCCGCTTGGCCTCTCCCCGGCTTGCAACCAACCCCGATGATTGAAGCAGATCGATTACCCAGATCTTTCCGTTCTCCTTGACCAGCGTGCGGTCAAGAGACACCTGGGGAACATCGCACGGGCGCTCGCGGTGGATGTGCACTCGATCGAACTCCTCGCGGGATGCTGTTGCAGCCTTGCTTCCGTGATACGTGGCAGTGATGTCGAATGCCAGGCGCCGCTTCGCGTCCCGGGGAGATAGATCGGCAATCTGTTCGGAAGGAACGCCAATCAGGTGGAAGAAGTAGTCGGCAATCAGCTCATCGGGAATTGACATCAGCTTGCCGAATACCTGGCTGGGAGGTTCATCCAGCCCGATGTAGTTCCCCACTGTCTGACTCATGCTACGGACTCCGTCCGTCCCAATCAGCAGAGGAACGGTGAGGATCACTTGTGGTTCTTGTCCGTACTCTCGTTGGATGTCCCGTGCGATCAACAGGTTGAACCGTTGATCGGTTCCCCCGAGTTCCACGTCGGCTCGGATTGCCACTGAATCGTACGCCTGGGCGAGCGGGTAGAGGAACTCGAGAATGCTGATCGGTTGATTCTCCTTGTGCCGTTTGGCAAAATCGTCCCTCTCCAGTATCCGGGCCACGGTGTACTTCGAAGACAACTCGATAACATCGGCAAAAGTAAGCGCGCCGAGCCATTCCGAGTTATATCGAATCTCGGTTCGGTCCGGATCGAGGATCTTGAACGCCTGCTCCTGATAGGTTTCCATGTTGCGGTGGATGTCTTCTTCCGTCATCAGCGCGCGTGAAGACGACTGGCCGGACGGGTCACCGATGCGGCGGGTGAAGTCGCCCACCACCAACACACCGATGTGACCGAGATCCTGAAACTGGCGCATCTTGCGCAGCGGAACAGAGTGTCCCAGGGTGAGGTGCGGCGCCGACGGGTCGATGCCCAGCTTCACCCGCAGCGGTTTCCCCGCTTCCTGTGCGTGTTCGAGCTTTTGGATCAATTCATCGCGGGGAATAAGATCCGCAGTCCCTGTCTCGACCTGTTTTATGATGTCTTCGATCGGCTTGGGCATTGGCTCCTACGTCTTCACCACAGCGATGATGCGATCTTCCTCGTCAAGGGTCATCAACCTGACTCCGCGGGCATATCGTCCATAGGTGTTGATCTCCCCGGCGAGGATACGGATCACCTTCTGTTCGGTGATGATGATGATCTCGTCTTGGTCGGAGACGATCCCGATCGAGATCAACGCTCCGGAGTCACGGTCGAGCTTGATCCCGAGAACTCCCTTGCCTCCTCGTCCCTGCAGCGGAAAGTCAACCAGGGAAACGCGTTTGCCGTAGCCGTGCTCAGTTACCATGAGCAGCTTCTTGTCCATGGTGATATCCGGGTCGATTCCCGCCATTCCGACGACGCGGTCGCCTTCTTCGAGACGAATTCCGATCACCCCGCGCGAGGGCCGCTTGGTGCGGCGAACGTCCTCGTCGCGGAAGCGTATCGCCTTGCCAAGATGGGTTGCCAAGATGACCTCGCCACCGCCGTGGGTTGCACTAACATCCACCAAACGATCGTCCTCGTCGGCATTGAGGGCGATAATTCCGTTGGTGTGTGCGTTGACATAGTCTGCCAGGCGGTTCTTGTTGACGATTCCATTGGCGGTCGCCATCAGGCACAGCTTGTCTTTCTCTTCTGCGAAACTGGAGACGGAGAGAATCGCCCGAACCACTTCATCCTGTTCAAGGGCGACGATAGTACGCAGGTTCTTTCCGGAGGCGTCCCTTCGCATGGATGGAAGCTTGTAGCCTTGTGTCCGGTAGACCCGTCTGCGGTCGGAGAAGATGAGCAATTCGTCGCGCGCGTTTGCGATCGTGGTGCAACAGATGTAATCGTCTTCCTTCGTGCGTTGTCCAATGACTCCTTTGCCGCCCCGGCCCTGACTCTTGAAATCGAATTCGCGGGGCGCGTTTGCGTACCCACGGTGAGTCACGCATACCATCAAATCGTAGTCGGGGATGAGACTGTTGAAATCAACCTCTCCGTCGTCGTCGGTAATGAGCGTGCGGCGCTCGTCGCCATAGAGCTCTTCCATCTCGTGCAATTCGCGCTTGATGGTTTCATCGAGAAGAACGTCGCTTGCCAGAATCCGTTCGTACTCGGCGATGGCCTTGACCTTTTCTTCGTATTCGGCGTCGATTTTCTCCTGTTCAAGTGCAGTCAGTTGAGCCAGCCTCATCTTGAGGAGGGCATCGGTCTGCTCGTCAGACAGCACCAGTTCCTCTTTGAGGTGTGCGGCAGCCGTGGCGGTGTC
The DNA here is from genome assembly GCA_964504085.1 of uncultured Thermotogae bacterium. Taxonomy (GTDB): domain Bacteria; phylum Bipolaricaulota; class Bipolaricaulia; order UBA7950; family UBA9294; genus CAZDDA01. The sequence goes on from CAZDDA010000193.1 coordinate 4,082, forward strand.
CTTGGCCGCACGGATTACCACGATGACTCGTTCGATATGTGACAGGGCGATCCGGTAGCCCTCGAGGATGTGAGCCCGTTTCCGGGCCGTCTCCAGACGGTGTTCGGTCCTCCGGCGCACGACTTGCCGTCGGAAGTCGATGAAGCTGTTTAGGATCTCCTTCAACGAGAGAGTGCGTGGGTTGCCGTCGAGGATCACGAGGAAGAACGCAGCGAAGCTTCGCTCAAGCGAGGTGTACTTGTACATCTGATTTAGAACGACATTGGGGTTTGCCGAGCGTTTGAGGTCGACCACCACGCGAATCCCCGACCGATCGGACTCGTCGCGCAGATCGGCAATACCGTCTATGTCGCCCGAGTGAACCCTGCTGGCTATTGCCTCGACAATCGTCGATTTGCGAACTTGATACGGGATTTCACTGATGATGATCTGGTTGTCCTCGATGGTTGCCTTGCCACGAACCGTGAACTTCCCATGTCCGGTCCGATACATCTCCTCAATCCCTTCCCTGCCCATTATCAGGCCGCCGGTGGCGAAGTCCGGTCCGGGGATGTGGGCCATGATCTCCTTCAGGGATGCATGCGGATTGCCCATCAGATAGATGATGCCGTTTATGAGCTCTGCCAGGTTGTGGGGAGGGATCTGAGTGGTCATGCCGACAGAGATCCCCCATGCGCCGTTCATCAACAGGTTCGGTACCCTGGCTGGCAGGACGATTGGCTCCTCGAGAGAATCATCGAAGTTCGGCATCCAATCGACGGTCTCTTCTCCCAACTCTCTGAGGAATTCGGTAGCCAATGGCGCCAAACGGGCCTCGGTGTAACGCATCGCCGCCGGAGAGTCTCCATCGATTGACCCGAAGTTGCCCTGGCCGTCGACTAACGGGTAACGATAGGAAAACGGCTGCGCCATGTTCACCATGGCTTCGTAGATCGCCTCGTTCCCGTGAGGGT
>CAZDDA010000194.1:0-5010 GCA_964504085.1 uncultured Thermotogae bacterium
CGGAGAGGTCCTTCGCGGCAAACCACCCTCCCCCCATCCCGATGCCCAGATACTTTCCTCCGCCGGTGACAAACCGCTTGATGAGCGCCACTCCCTCGCTTCCCATCCCTTGTCCCACCGGCACCGGCGGCTCCCATGGCTTCTTGTGCCAGGGATTCTCCGGGTTCAGCCCCTCGATCATCTCGTGCCCGTCCCCACCAGGAACGATCAGCACATCGAGCCGATCAAGCGCACCGCTCAGAAGAGCCTCCCGATCGATCCGCTCGTACGAAAACTCCAACACATCAAGCGACCAGACGATGTCCGCCAAGTGCGCCATGTTCAGATGCCCGATCCCCTCACCGACATACACCCCGATCCGCGGCATCGAAATCGACGTCGTCGCCTCTCCGTCGCTTTCTTCCAACCGGACCAGGTCCACACTCAGCTTCCCCGCAAGCCCCTTTGCCGCCTCGAGTACATCCTCCTCGATCACGTAGGACCCCGGAGAAAGCGAATCGCTGCCTCGTTTCATCGCCTCGGACAGCCGCATCACCGAATGCCCGGCCTTGAGCAACCGATTGGCGAGGATGATCCCCGAGTAGCAGTTCGCAAAGGCCAGCTTTCCTTTGCCTTCCCCCAACGTGAGAACCCCCCGCTTGACCAGACCGCTCACCCGACGCAGCGCGCTGTTTGCAAACGCTTCCTGTTCCTCCTTAGGACGGTCGGTCAGCACGTAGGCTTCGATACCGTAATCCGGACAAAGAATCTCCGCCGACAGATCGCTGTTGGAAAACAGCGTATGTGCCACCTGAATCCGCGGCTGACGGAAGGGAACAACGTACGCCGGGTAGGGTGCCTCGGTGTAGTACACCGCCATCTCGTGTTGTGAGAGTACATTCAGAAACTCTTCAAGGACACTGCGATCTTTCTGCTTCTCGGGCACGATGTATGCCGCGTTCTCTTCGCACTCCGGAATCTCGCTCCTCACTTCACGGACGACCGTAAGGTAGCGCTCCTGCTCTCGGGTCACTTTCTTCAGGATCCCCATCGCTGCAGAACACTTCTGTCGTACCCGGTCCTCCCACAACTGCGTCCCCGGTGTCCGCGCCGATTCGGTGATTACGGCAGGAATCCCGTGCTGGAGGAACGCCATATCTACCCTACCGCTCGCTCCCCATACACTGAACGGTAGATACGAGTGGTTCCCGTGTGGACCGTAGAGATAGTTGAACCCTTTCTGTTTCCACTCCTCGGCGATCCCCGCGCCCAGCTCATCGGACAGTTCCATGATCCGCGGATCGTAGGCCGGAGGGTAGGGCTTGTCGTTGTAAGGCGGACACCAGCACACCTCGTCGTGGGACACTCCGAGCAATGCCATGTCCTCGTGGGCATCGTAAACAGCGACCAGTCCCCAACTGCGATTGGCCAGCATAATCGCCCTGGTCTCGGGCTGTGTGAGATTGAACACGTCTCGATTCAGCGTTAGACCGTAGCTATTCCCGTGCCCGGTGAGTCCCGCAGAACCGGGAGTTTTTTGCCACTCCGCAATGGCAAGCATTCGGCCGTCGGGATTGGGCATGGGGCGAACGACCGTGATGTTGTTTTCGAGGATCGCTTCTACCTCAGGGGGGTCGCTGTTGGACAGATGCTCAATCAGCGCGACCATCGCCTCGGTGTGCGCTGCCTCCATCGGCGCGATCCCCCCCTCCATGTAGACTGACGTGACAACCTTTGTGGGAATATCGCCATCGAAGCGAACGTCCACGTCGTTCACGTTGCGGTGTGTGACCACCGGTGTTGTCAGCCTCTTTCCGACCTGCTGGAGCTGCGATAGAGACAGAATATTCTCGGGGCTGCTAATGATGATTGAAAAGATGTCCCGTCCCTCGTGCGTCCGGCCCACTGTTCTGACCCGCACGCGGGAGTTTTCTCTCCAGGTGTTGACCAGCTCCGTCAGCCTGTCATATGAGATGAGATCCTGCGCTTGTACCTGGGTCTTTTCCTGTGGGACGTTGTAGTCACTCATCAAGTACGCTCCGCCCGGGCTATGCCGCTTTCTCGTCGGCGGTTGCCGGCGTGTCTCGCAGCAATTTCCTTGCGGTTCGCACGAGTTTCGCCGCGTAGAGTTTTGCCTGCTCCAAGGACGAGGTTTGTACATTGACAACCGGGATGGGCCAATCATCGCGTTCGATCTCGCCGGGAAGCGCTGCCAGGCATGCGACGCCGTGGCACTGATCACCGTATTCCGAGAAGTTGAGCGGAATCATCTGAAGCAGAAGAAAATAGGTGAAAATCTGTTGGAGGGTCGCTTCCTGCCCACCGTGTCGCGCCCCTCCCACGGCGATGGCCCCGCCGATCTTGCCTTCAAACGGCGAGCTGTAGCGCCCGTTCTCGTCTACTTCAATGACCGCCGTGGATCGGTCCATGAGCGTTTTCAAGGGTCCCGGTACGTTGCCGAAGTAGACCGGGCTGCCGATCATGATCGCGTCTGCCTGTGCTATCTTCGCCAGGACTTCTTTGATCGCGTCATCGTGGCGACAGAGGCTTCCTGGGACAACTTCCGCTGGTTTCGTACCGGTATCACCATAGCCTGGATGGCAGATATCCACGCAGCCGGTGCAGTAATTGGCAGGCTTTCCGCCCAGACCAAAGAACTCCGTTACCACCCCGTCCAGTTGTCCGATGTGGTCGAGGGCAGCCTTGACAATCGTATCCGTATTACCGTTGGGGCGCGGACTCCCCGAGATTCCAAGAACGGTGATCGCTTGTTCTTCCGAACCGTGCATGATGTCCTCCAACTCTAGACCATTGTGAGAGAAAATTCGGTCCTAGTAAGAATTTCTACGCCGTCACTCGTGACGATCATGTCGTCTTCCAGCCCGATCATTCCCTTGTCAGGAATAGTGATGCATGGCTCCAAACAGATGTACATCCCCTCCTCAAGTTGGAAAGCCTCCACGCTTCCCTCCTTGCCAATCATCGGGTCTTCGTGAATTCCGACTCCGAGGCCGTGACCGAGGAACCACCACCCAATGCCATATTCTCCGCTTGACACCTCCCGCATGGTCTCATCACAGATCGTGAACAGATCATAGTTCATCACTCCCGGTTTGACTGCCGCTGTTGCCTTCTGCAGGCCTGCTTTGACAACCTCGTAGACCCGCTTTGTTCCCGCATCCGGCCGACCGACCGACACCGAACGCGAGAAGTCCGAATAGTACCCTCCGTAGGCACAGCCGATGTCTATCCGCACGAGTTCACCGTTGCGGATCACTTTGTTCGAAGGGGTCAGGTATCCCAAGTAGGGGTACACTCCGGCACCGACAAACGGGTTGGCCGCTGAGCTCTCGGCACCGTACTTGCGAAAGGTGTAGTCGACAATCCCGGTAATCTCAAGCTCGGTCTTTCCATCCTCAACCGCTCTCAATGCACGATCCATCGCAATCTCGTCGATGACACAGGCTTGTCGAATGGCCTTCTGTTCCTCTTCGTTCTTGATGAGGCGAGCCTTTCGAAGCAAATCCCCTCCGGATACGAAGCTTGCGTTAGGCAAAGCTGCCTCCAGCCCGTCTTTGATGTAGAAGGGAAGCCCGGGATCAAGAGCGATGGTCCCCGAGAGTTGGTGAAGATCCCCGAGTACACCGGCAATGGTGTCGATCCACGGGCCCGGAATTGCCGGCGAAACGGCATCGGACGCCCCTGCTCGGGGGAGAGGAACGACATCGCTGAACCACGGCGCGAGCGTCTTCATTTGGCCCACCGGTCCTTCCAGCGGCATAAGAAGCGGGAACGTCATCTCCTTCGTCAGAACGGCAAAGTTGGAGACAAACCACTGAATGCAGTAGTACAGCGGCAATCCGGTGAGATAACGCCAATTGTCAATCGTAGCCACCAGTAACGCGTCAATGTCGTGTTCCTCCAGTAGCGATTTCGTTCGATGGACGTTGAGCTCGGTCAGGCGCTTCCAATTGATATCCGTTGCCACTTCATTTGTCACTTGCATGCGAACCTCCTCAATCCGTTTTCGCTATCGACGAAAGTCCGTCAAATCACGCGTTGACTTGGTGATGATCTCCGGATCTCCCTCGGTTACGATGACGCCTTCCTCGATGCACATCAATCCCTTTCCGGGAAGATGAAGCCCCGGTTCGATGCACAGATACATCCCTGGCTGAAGGTCGTACGCGTTGACCTTGTCCCCGGATCCGATCATGGGTTCCTCATTGATCCCCAAGCCGGCAGCGTGCCCCCCAAACCATCCCAATTGGTGTTCTCCGTTTGTCATCTCGCGAAGCGTGTCGTTCATTGCGTTGTAGACGTCTATGTTGGTCTTTCCCGGTCGACACGCTTCGATGGCGCGGTCGACAGCCGCTGCAAGTGCCGCATAGACCTTCTCGATACCCGGTTCAGGGGTTCCGAGATGGATCGTCCGGCAGAGATCGGAGTAATATCCGCCAAAGGCACAGCCCACATCGACGATGGCTAGTTCGCCGTTGCGAAAAGTCTTATCGGAGGGATAGGCGTAGCCGAGAAGGGGGTAGTCCCCGGATAGGACAAACGGCACGGAAAGGGTATTTTCCGCTCCACTCGCTCTCATGGTCTGCTCAATGATGCCCGCTACTTCGCGTTCGACAGTGCCAACTCTGATCTGGTTGAGACCGGCCCGCAGCCCGATCTCTCCGATCATACAAGCGTTTCGGATTGCAGCGAGCTCCTGGTCGTTTTTGACAAGACGGGCATCGCGGAGGATCTCGCCGCCATTGATGAAATTGGCCTGTGAGAGTTCTTTGGCCAGCGCATCCTTGATGACAAAAGGAATCCCAGGGTCAAGCGCAATGACGCCCTTATCCACCTCTGCCTCACGGCAAACCTTCGCAATGAGTCCTGGCCAGACCCCAGCATCCATCGGCTGGCGTGCCTCTCTTGTTCCATCGAACGGTAGCGGAACAATCGGGTTGTGCCAACTGGCCATTCGTTCCATCGGATCCTTCTGATAGTCCAACGGGAACAGATCGGGAAGCTCTTCGC
>CAZDDA010000195.1:0-5004 GCA_964504085.1 uncultured Thermotogae bacterium
TCCTTTTTCTTTTGCCTCATCCATATCGCTGGTTTCTTTGGATCCCGTACGGACCAGCCTTGGCGTTCGGCATCATTTACACCAACAAACGGCAGGCCCAAATCCGCAAGGAGGAATCAGCGCAGGCAACAGGATAGCCTGCGGAAGCGAAGGATTCGCTTGGAAACCCGCGAGCGCAGCGCGGCGAGGCGGGCGGGGCTGCGGAGCCTGTACCGTGGAAGTGGGGGTAGGAATAGGAGTTTCTGTCGGTTTGTGGTTCTAAGCAACAATGTGAGGTGATGCTATGGCTGACTCGTTCCCATACTTGGCAAGCGTCGGGAAGCTGGGCGAGATGTTGCTGGCAATCCGCAACGCTCAGGCGCCGCAGAAGTTCACGGTCCGGTTCCTGGAAGATTTAGGTTACAAGAGCACTAATGATCGCCTTTTCATAGGGTTGCTGAAAGCACTTGGCTTCCTCGATGCGAACGGGACTCCCACGCAGCGCTATTTCGACTACTTGGATGAAACGCGTAGTAAGGAGGTCCTCGCCGTTGGGATTGAGCAGGCTTTTGATCAGTTGTTTAGGGTGAACAGAAAGGCTTACCAAATGACGAGGGGAGGGCTCAAGGGGAAACTGAAAAGCCTTACGCAAGGCAAGCTGTCCGCGTCGGTCATAGACAAAATGACGAGCACGTTCCTTGAACTTGTCAAGCACGCTGATTTCAGCGAAGTTGAAGGTCCGACTCTCCCCCCCGCTGAGGAAATAGCGGAGGAGGCTGAGGAAGAGGGAGAGGCCGGACCTGCGGGCGGCATCCCGTTGCCACGCGGTGCTCATGACTGGCGACCAATAGATGCGCTTAGTTACAGGATCGAGATCGTGCTGCCGGCAAGTCGAGACAGGGCGGTGTACGATGCGCTGTTCCGCAGCCTAAAGGAGCATTTATTGTGAGCAAGGCTAACGGCTTGTACGCTTTCGTGCTGAAGGGAGAGATTGCGCAGGACTGTGTGAGGCGAGAACTCCACAGCCGCACGCCGGAGCCCGAGGACAGTGCCGACCGAATCAGGAACGCCTTGCCTCTCGACCTAGTGGATGATGACTTCCTCGCGTCGGCGAGCAAGATGGCAATCGTCTACTCAGTCATCTCAGCATTCGAGAATTCAGCCCGCAAGTTCATTCAGGATTGTCTTCTCGAGAAATACGGTGAGAAGTGGTGGGAAGACAAAGTGTCCAAATCCATTCGAGAGGGTGCAGACAAGAGGAAGTCTGAGGAACAGTTACACCGATACCATGCGTCCCGGGGCACATCGATGATTTTCTACACGCAAATGGGCGACCTCCCGACGATTATTCAGAGCAACTGGGAGGCATTCTCGGACTACGTTCCATCCGTTGACTGGGCTCGCCAACTATTCAGAGCAGTTGAGCTCTCGAGAAATGTTATTATGCACTCGGGTGATCTGAGTATGAACGACATCGTACGCGTAGGCGTAAACATCCGCGATTGGCTTCAGCAGGTTGGTGGTTGAGGCCGAGTCGCAAGTGTGGTCGATTTTGTCAGTAGGACGGAACGTGGCGAGGGAGGTGTGAAATGGCTCGTATCGGCGACAAGTTTAAGACCAGTCAGACGTGCGAGACTTCCGGAACATACGACTGGGATGGGTACGTCGACGGCACCCAAACGCCGGCACCAACCTATGAGGAAAAGCGTATCCCTCTTGAGAGCGGAGAGACGTTTCCTCCTATTAGATCATGCGACAAGAGCTGTTGGTGGAAGCTGAGCGCCTACGCTTGATCCGCGGCCAGCAACATTGTTGGGTTGGTCCCATTGATGGTCCATTTGCAGGCTGTGCCTGACATCCGAGCACACGCGGTAGAAAGCATTGAGAGCGTGTTCACGCAACGATGACGATCCCGGCGAGGGTGCCTTTGGGAATGTCGGCGGCGGCGGCGTTACTGCCGATGGGGTAGATGTCCCACCCTGCTGAGGCGGTCGTGCGGGACGACTATCTACTACTGGGCCACATACAGACCGGGTTTCCAGCAGGGGCTTGGGCTGGAAACTGAGCAGAGAATTCGGGCTCTGGTACAATGGGTCTGTTGAGGGAAGTTGAGTAACGAGCGGATGTATAGGGGTGCCGAAGCCCCAAGGGGCATACTTGCAGGGGATGCTAGGTAGTTGACCTAGACCCGCGGAGTGCTTACCATGCTGTCGTGGTGCGAGAGGGATTGATATGAGAGTCCCCCATCCAATTCCGTACCAGGGAAGCAAGCGTAACATCGCGCGAAAGATCCTGCGTTTCTTCCCCCATGCGATTCACACTTTGCACGAACCGTTTGCGGGCTCCGCTGCCGTTTCGTTGGCGGCTGCGGCACGGGGACGCGCAAGGGACTACTGGCTAAACGATCTGAACAAGCCACTCATGGATCTCTGGCGCGTGATCATCGACGAACCCGAGACGATTGCTGGCCAATATGAAGATCTCTGGCTAGAGCAACACGGTGACCCTAGGGGATACTACGATAAGATCAGAGATGCATTTAACGTCACTGGAAGACCTGACTATTTTCTCTACCTGCTGGCAAGGTGTGTTAAGGCGTCAGTCCGCTACAATGCTGATGGAGAGTTCAACCAGAGCCCGGATAATCGACGGCGTGGGGCACGGCCCGAAACCATGCGCGATATGATCATGGGAGCATCCCATCTTCTCAAAGGAAAGACTAAGATAACATCCAGAAACTATCGCGACATTCTCCATTCAGTTTCAGCGGACGACCTCGTCTACATGGACCCGCCCTATCAGGGAGTGTGTGGAAACCGGGACACCCGCTATCTCGCGGGAGTGCAATTCTGTGAATTCGTCGAGACGCTCAAAGAACTTAACGAAAGAGAGATCCGGTACATAGTCAGTTATGACGGGCGTACAGGGGGCAAGGTCCACGGGAAGCCTCTACCTTCAGTTCTTGATCTGACGCACGTCGAGATAAACGTTGGGCGTTCCTCGCAGGCGACCCTACTCGGGCGAGACGATGTTACCGTCGAGTCGCTTTACCTCTCACCATCTTTGAGCGAGGAACTTGATGAAGATTCACCGAGGACTCTCGTGAGAGTCACTCAGAGGCTTCTGTGGGAGACGGGTACGTGACGGGCAGGAAGCTCCCACGCGCTTTTGTGGAGAGGTGTAACAACGTCAAGGCCAAGCGCCCTCGCACTGTCATCCAGCATATCCTGAAGCACGGGTATGTCACGACACAGGAGTTGAAGGACGTGTACGGCTACAACCATCCCCCTCGAGCGGCGCGGGACGTGAGAGAGCACGGAATTCCTCTTGAGACGTTCCGGGTTGTTGGGTCGGATGGGAGGAAGATAGGAGCGTATCGTTTTGGTGATCCTGCTGCGTCGCGCTTTGATATTCTTCACGGGCGCACCGCTTTCTCAAAGAAGCTCAAGGAAACACTGATAGACCAACATGGCTCGCGTTGTGCTATTTATATGCAAGAGTTCCCGGAAAGGGAGCTTCAAATAGACCACCGGATCCCGTTCGAAGTGGCGGGCGATGAGCCGAACGCTGATGACGCTGCGGCCTATATGCTTTTGAGTAGCTCTGCGAATAGAGCGAAGTCCTGGTCTTGTGAGCATTGCGTCAATGGTAGGGAGCTCAAAGACCCGAAGATATGTGTTAAGTGCTACTGGGCCTATCCCGAGGATTATGACCACGTCGCGATGCGCCCGGTTAGACGAATGGACATTATGTGGAGTGGTACCGAAGTGAAGATATATGACCGGCTGAAGCGTCGTACTGAGGCCCTCCAAAGAAGGATGCCGGCTTTCGTGAAGCAGATCATCCGAGAATACCTGGGGAGGTAGGACAGCGGATACAAGCGAGCGGCCAGGCGCGATATGGAATGCTCTCTGTTGTCCGCGGGGTGATTGGGCGTCCTGGGGACTGTTGGGGGTCGCCGAATGGTTTGTCTCTGGGTGGGATGGCCTATTGCGTTGCTCGGTCAGGGAAGCTGCAAGAACAGCGGTGGCGTGGCTCTCTCCCCTTACGCAACGATGACGATCCCGGCGAGGGTGCCTTTGGGGATGTCGGGGGCGGTGCTGCCGGTTTGTCCGGGCTGTTCGGGACGGGCAACGGCGCAATGCACAAGGTGCTCTGTGGATCGAGATTGTCTGTCAGGCTTCGGGGGGAAGTTCCAGATCCTCAGGTGGCGGGCGTCCTTGGAGGAGGCGCTCTCGGCTACGCACATCTGCCCGCTTCCCGATCTCTAGATAGAAAACAAGGGCCTCCGCGTCGTCGTGCGCTAGGAAATGCTCATAGGCGACCGTACTTTGCATGTAGCGTTCATGCAAATGATTGAGGACAGCCCTAACTGTGGTGAGCGTATCTTCGACTTTCTTCCGACTGACACCTGGAAGAGGTTCGGCTTGACGATTGAGGGCGAGGGAAAGATCCCGGTGGGCAAGATGTTTGTTTCGCCACTGCCGAGCGAATTCGGACTTCTCCTTGACGTCCCCAATGAGCTTGCGGAGCTCGGCAGCTAGGTTTTGGTCGGAGACCTGGTCAGGCAGTGCAAGCAGCGTAAGGTTCTCGTGTTTGCCCTGTCTAGGCGGATCGGTGAGTCTTGCGATGTGAAGCAGAACGTCTTGCCAAAGCACGTCCTGGATAGTCCAGAAGAAGAAGCCAGCGACCTCATTCAGTAGATCGACGCGCCCGCGCGAGTGCGCGTAAAGCTTCCTGTATTCAAGCCATTTGACATGAAGCCAAGTCACTTCATTGTAGAGCTCGTCGTAAAAGGGACCCAAAATGGGTCCCATGGCGGCAATGTGTTCCTGCCTGATTGGTTTTGATGATTGGACGCGGCTCATTTTCCTGGCTCCTAAGCATCAACATACACGCGTGGATCTGGCGGCCTCGTCCATCACGCGATGATGACGATCCCGGCGAGGGTGCCTTTGGGGATGTCGGCCGCGGTGGCGTTGCTGCCGATGGGGTAGATGTCCCAGCCGGCTGAGGCGGTCATCC
>CAZDDA010000196.1:0-4992 GCA_964504085.1 uncultured Thermotogae bacterium
GGTGGACCCGGAGGAATCGGCGGTGTGCCTGGTGCTGGGGAGGAGGCTTGCGGAGGTGGGGCTGAAGCTGGAGGAGGAGTGAAAGGGTCAGATTATGGGTGCATCGCGGAATAATGAGGCCGATCGGGAGATCTGCGTGAGTACCGCACATGCAGACGAGGCAGTTTCTTACCTATCCAAGAGCTCCGAGCCCGTGTCTATTGAGCAGGCCGCCAGGCACGTGCTCTCACAAGACCTACGGAAGAGGATAACTGCACGTTTGTACAATCCCGATGAGACCTTCAGGGTTGGTGAGACTCTCTGCTTCCTCACAAGGGGTGGCACTTGCACCTACGCGAAAGTCCTGGAGGTGCACAGATACCCCGATAGTGACCGCATAACGGTTGAGTTCGTCGACGAGAAGTGGCGAGGTCGGTTCAGCTGCAACCCTACAGATTTCGTTGCAAGTTGCTCGGATCCTGAACTGAAAACGCCGTACCCGAACGATGTGCCCAGACCTGGCTTCGTCACCGAGACGGAGTGGGTGCAGAGGCATCTCCCCTTCTTCGAGTCTCAACTAAGGGCACGTATGGTCACCGACGACCGCTTTGCTGTCGTCGACGACGAGTGTTGGGCTTGTTCGCGTGTAATTCAGTTCCCGAAGGAGGTATTAGATCAAGTCCGGGTGAGACTGCTCCCTGCCCCTGACGGTCTGGGGACCGGTGAGATGCTCGAGCTTCTGGGTTTCCCCGCCACGCAGGCATATTCCTGGAGCTTGGACTTCGCCCTAGGTGGAGACCACCGATTCGTCAAGGAACGGGCCTTGCATGGGGGCTATGTATGGAATTTCGCGCCGCCTCCTCCTCACGCTGTCGTAACTGTGTGTGCGCAGGACTTCCGCGACGGAGCCCTGCACGTTACATCCGGAATCCGGCAGATGCTTGACTTCTACCGGGTCAGGGGCCCCAGCGTCTTGCTCAGAGCACACGCTGTGTACGAGGTACCTGTGGTCCTCGATGGTGACATCTTGCTAGGTCCTCGTCTGAAGGAGTGGTTTTGGGAGAATAACATAGGCCCGGGCGACCGAGTGAAAGTTGCCGCACCCGAACCAGGATCACCACACCTGCACATCTACCCTATATCACGCGTGCATGAACCTTCCGAACGAGAGCGAGAGCCCAGCTCGATGCCCTCGTTGCTGCTCCGCCACCGAATACATGTGCTTCTGAAGGACGCAGAAGAGTACATGCACTACAAAGTCCTTGCGGAACAAATCGCACGCGACGCTGGCATCCCTGTCAAACCGGCTTCAGTAAACGCTTGCTTGAATCGCTCCCGACACTTATTTGAACCATACGTCCCTGGTAGCGGGTTATGGGGCCTCTGTGGATGGTCGGGGCGGATGGATGTTCGGACGAACTTGCTTTCACTCGAGTTCACGCTACATCGAACTGAAGGAGATTCGGTCTACAAGGTACTACGCGACCACAGGCAGCCCATGACTGCGGAAGAGATCGCTAAAGAGCTGGCCGCCATCTTCGCGGTTCGATACGAGGAGGTTCTGCGGATCTGCCCGGTTGACCCGAATGATGAACGCCTTCTCCAACTCCTGGACGACACCTGGATTCTGAAAGAGTTTGTGGAGAACGCGCGATCTCGTCTTGAGCAGCTCAATGCGATGCTCGATCGCCATATTGCCCTGAGCCACGCTATCAACGAGCACCGAAGTGCTCTCGCGTCAGTGGATGAAGAGATTCAGGTCAGAGAGCAAGCTCTAACGGAGATAAAAAAGGACCTGACGGCTGTCTCCGAGCAAATCACCTCTCTTGACAAGAAGCGAGACGAACTGGAATTGTCTGGCAAGCAGCATTCCGTGGCCGCAGAGTCGATGAAGATGCAAGCCACAGAGCTTGAACGGCAAGCCAGAACCCAGTTCGGCCGAATTGTGCTGTACGCTTCAATATGCCTGGCTTCTGCCGTTTTCACGCTGTACTGTGGTTTCTTCGGGAAGGAATGGTTTTGGATTTCTCTGGCCGTTACGGCCGCCGCTGCGGGACTCGCCGCACGGCAGGTACGTCGCGCACGAAGGCTCGGGAAAAAGGCAAGTACCCGCAAGCGCTCCGCAGATCAAGCATCAGGGCGAGCCGAGAAAGCTGTGCGAGAGGCCTGCAACCTGGAGAAGAAGCTTGAGCATCTTTCCAGGCTTTCCGGCGGCCATACAGAGAAGCAAAACGAAATGGCGGAGAGCCTCGAGCAATTGCGCATCGGAAAACGGGAAGTTACCGAACAGGGATCAGCCGCGGAGGTCGAGATCGAACGCATTGATCTCCCGGTCATGCGACAAGAAAAGGAGCGAATCGAGCAACTACTGGCCAAAGCGCCACCGTGCTGATTTGGGGGACCGCCTATGGCAACTGATCAGGATGGATTTGTGGACCCGCGGACCGGAGAGGTGTTGCACGACGTCTTCCGGGTGTATGTGAAGGATATGAAGAGAGGTTACGCCCCGGTGCCACGACAGTTCGTGGAAGGTATGGGCGTAACGCGGGATGTGGAGCCGCTGAACGTACTTGACTTGCGACGAGATGATCGTCTGATCTGCAAGTTGCATTCGAAGGCCGGCCTCTTGGAAGGACTTGGAGAATGGGTCCGCACCCGCGCGCCCGGTGCTGACGACATCATCTTGCTCGTGATCAGCAATCCCCAGAATCGGGAGTGCATCATCGAGCTGGAGTCAGAAACAACTTCCGACGGCCCAGAAGGTCTCTACCTCGGAAATGCTTTTAACATGGTAGGTGGCCAACGGTACGAAGCAAAGAACCCGTTCCGCCTTCCTCTGACGGATCTCCCCCGCCACGCATACATCTGCGGAACAACTGGTTCGGGCAAGACCGTGCTGGCGAAAGCAATCATCGAAGAGGCCGTCCTTCATGGTATCCCTGTTATCGCCATCGACCTGAAGGGCGACCTTAGCTCCGTTGTCCTCGCCATCACGTCGGCGGGGGAGCTACAGCCATGGACGTACGCGGCTGAACCAGGAGATGTCGAAGCCAAGGCCGAGAAAGACTTCAAACATCACCTCCGTCGACTGGACGAATTCGGCCTCGGGCTCAGCGATATTCAGAACCTGCGGCAACGGGTACGTTTCAGGGTGTTTACGCCTGCTTCGCGCAGGGGCATACCTATCGGGTTCGGCGCCCCGTTGCGTGCCCCCTCCCGCCGACTCCAGCAAGCCGATTCCGAGGATGTCAGGAGCTTGCTTGATTCAGTGGTTGGTGCCCTCATCGAGCGGCTGTACCCGGGGGTCAGGTCCACCAAAGTCAGAAACGAACGCAACTTCGTCTATGAAATAGTCAAGCATTGCTGGAGCACCGGCATCCCGCTGGACGGGAAAGAGGGACTCCAGACGCTGATGAAGCTGATCCAGGAGCCTCCCTTTGGCTTCATTGGAGACATGCCGGTCGCTGATTACATCGACGACAAGAACCGTCGACGAGAGTTGCTCATCAAGGTCAACACTCTCATCTCTGGTCCCGAAGAAATGTGGTTCGAAGGAGACCAGATGAGCATGGAACTCTTCCTGCCGCAAAGGTCAGACGAAGGTGTGCCCCTTAACATCGTCAATCTCAGCAACCTGGACAGGTTCGAGGACCGCAGTTTTGTCGTCGCTCAGATCGCGTATGAGATCAGTAGATGGATGAGCGACACTCGCGGTGGAGGGGAACGCCCAAGATTGCTCTTCTTTATTGATGAGATCGGCCAAGGAGGTGGGAAAGAAGCACTCTATCCGAGCTACCCGTATGAGTGTGCCGCCAAGTGGGGACTGAACTATCTTGTAAAGCAGGGGCGTGCCTTTGGGGTGTGTTGTGTTTTTGCATCGCAGAATCCAGGCGACGTGGACTATAAGGCGCTCAGCAACTGCCACACCTGGATGATAGGTCAGCTGAGCACAGACCGTGACCGCGGGAAGGCTCTCGAGGGCGTGGAGCTCGCCGGCATGAAATTGCGGCAGGTAACCAGATACCTTGCCACTGCAGACACCGGTCAGTTCGTGGTCAAAACAGCCCGCGGCGAAGTGGTTTTCCTGAAGGAACGCTGGCTCCTGACACAACATCTTACGATACCGTTCTCTCAGCTCCGACAGATACGTCACGGTATCGCTCCAGAGCGCCCTCCCAGGCGCATTGCCGAGCGAGCCGTCTCGGAGGATGAATTCAAGCGCATGTCGCCTCAATCTCAGGAAGTCTGGCGACGAATTCTTGAGACTGAGATCAAGCTGAGAAAACTGATCGGAATGCTCTACAAGAAGACTTGGGGGAAGAGGGCTGACAAGATGATAGAGAAGCTGCTCGGCCCTGACCAGGCTCCGAAGGTCCTCGAGTTAATGCACCAAGCCCCCGAGCGATACAAGCTTTCCACAGACCACGAGCCCAGTCAGGAAATCCTCGACTACACATTCTTGGGTCAGCTCGTGGGGCTCGTGGTTGCTCGCGATGCCTGGCGTGTATTCCAGCCGGTGTTCGGAGACAAACAGGACTTCGAACGGCTGATGGCTGGGATCAAGCCCGTGCGTGACGATCTCGCCCACGGGCGTGAGGTTCCTCAGACCGAGCTTGAACGTGCCAAGGTTAACTGCAATGACGTGGTTGCGCTAATACGAGAATACCACGAAAGGGATTCGGCTTCGCAGGAAAAACCAGATGCCCCGCCTTCCGACGAGCCGTGAATTCGGTCAACCGGGTCAGAGCGGAGTCAGTTTCCACGGGTCCGTTGGAGCTAAGATGGTGGGAGCATTCGCACTGCGTCCCCGGTGGGATCGGGATGGTTGTGCTGAGGGTTGAGGGGAGGTAGAATCGGGGGCAGCGGAACGGGTGGGAGCGTTGGCGATGAGCGTTGCCGAGTGCTCCAAATGCGGGCGAAAGTTACGAGTCCCGGAGGGATTCACGGGAAAGCGGTGCAGGTGCCCGTTCTGCGGCGAAGTGATCGCTCTCTCCCCTCCCCCACAGGATGAGG
>CAZDDA010000197.1:0-4965 GCA_964504085.1 uncultured Thermotogae bacterium
CCCAGCGGGGGAGACCTCGGGAAAGTGCCACAGAGAACAGACCGCCGATGGCCTGAGGCAATGACACTCAGGCTCAGGCAAGGGTGAAACGGTGGTGTAAGAGACCACCAGCGGCTCGGGTGACCGGGCCGGCTTGGCAAACCCTGACCGGAGCAAGGCCAAGTAGGAAGGCGATCGAGAGCGGCCCGTTCAAGCCTTCGGGTAGGCCGCATAGATGGATGGTCCCCCACGACAGAATCCGGCTTATCGGCCCTCTCCTCTAAAACCGGGAGGCCATATGAGCAGATCACGATTGCTATGGGGCATTCTTCTTTTCCTCTACGCCGGCGCGATCTTCGTACTGTCCAGCCTTCCAATGACAGGTGAGAAACCTCTCGTTCCAATCCTGTACGGTGATAAGCTGGTTCATGGTCTTGAGTTCTTTATCTTCTTTCTTCTTTGCTGGAAAGTGTTGCCACGGCACAAAATCCTGTATTCTTTGATTCTTACTGGCGTCTACGCGGGAAGTGATGAGTTTCATCAACTGTTTGTCTCCACCCGCTCGGCGAACCTCTTTGACTGGCTCGCCGACCTGACTGGCGGAGTGGCCGGGTCTCTCCTAATCTCCCTGCTGGTCTATCTTCCCTTGCTCAAGAAATCAAGGCTTCGTATACTTGGTGGGTCAAAACCTGACAAGGAGGCTTAGGAATGCTCTTGTGGGGACTTCCCTTCTTCATGGGCCCAAGTATTTTGATCTTGTTGCCGGCACTGGCACTGGCTATCTATGCCCAATACAAGGTGCGAACCACCTATGCGCGCTATTCTCGTGTACGAACGGCCAGGGGAACCACCGCCCTGCAAGCGGCCGAAAACGTTTTGGCAGGGGAAGGGATCACGAATGTATCGATTGAGGGAATCAAAGGAATCCTCTCCGACCACTACGATCCTCGGGCGAAGGTCCTTCGCCTTTCTGATCCTCAGTCTCAATCCGTTGCTGCGGTCGGTGTAGCGACCCACGAGGCCGGTCACGCGATTCAACACAGGCGCGGGTACAAACCCCTTATGCTGCGTACGTCGATTGTACCTCTTGCGAATGTCGGCTCCCAACTGGCCTTCCCTCTTTTTTTCATCGGACTGATCTTCCGCTATCAGCCGTTGGTCACCGTTGGGATTCTTGCCTTTTCTCTTGCTGTCTTGTTTACTCTGGTTACGCTTCCTGTGGAGTTCGATGCCAGCCGACGAGCGGTCCTTGCACTCCGATCAACCGGTTTGGTCAATGAAGAGGAACTGGGTGCCGTGAAAGAGGTCCTGTTTGCTGCCGCTTTGACCTATGTGGCTGCTGCGGCGATGGCCGCGCTGCAGCTGGTCATGCTCCTGTCACTGAACAGGAGACGATAATGCTCGCAGTGTGCTCTCCACTCCGCAGAACAACGGACTAAGAAGGCAGCCGTCGAACCTCCACTACGATCATTCTCTGGAAGCTTGAAACTGGCCCGAAACCCGTCACTGTCTATTCGGCGGGCGGCTATGATTCTAACTGGCTGGTGACTATGGACAGCTTGCAGGAGGCTGCCGAATGAACGACGAGAAGTTCATGAGGGTCGCACTCAAGTTGGCACAGAAGGGTGAAGGAGCGGTTAATCCGAACCCCCTTGTTGGCGCAGTTGTAGTGAAAGATGGAATCATTGTCGGCCAAGGCTATCACCAAAAATACGGTGGTCCACACGCTGAGATCACTGCTCTTGAGGAAGCAGGAAAAGACACACCGGGAGCAACGCTGTACGTGACGCTCGAGCCGTGCTGTCACCACGGACAAACGTCGCCCTGCACACAGCAGGTCATCGCCGCTGAAATCCGCCGAGTCGTTGTTGCCTGCCGTGACCCCAATCCACTTGTCAACGGCAAGGGAATCGCCGGTTTGCGAAAGGCAGGGATCGAGGTCACAGAAGGGGTATTGGAAGACGATGCGCGACGTGCAAACGAGATCTTCTTCAAATTCATCACTACTGGTCTACCGTTTGTCCATCTCAAGCTTGCCACGAGTCTCGATGGGAAGATCGCAACACGCACCGGCGACTCCAAGTGGATCACGGGAGAGGCCTCACGAACAGAGGCACATCGCCTTCGTCGTAAGTACAGCACCGTCTTGGTTGGTGTGGGAACGGTTATCGCCGATGATCCGCAGCTCACCGTGCGCAATGTCAGTGGGAAAAATCCAATCCGCGTCGTTCTTGATGTAGAAGGAGCGATTCCACTGGAGGCAACGCTGCTTCACGATGGAGGCCCGACCACTGTTGTTACCTCAGCAATGCCCGAGGAAAAGGAAGTCACGCTGCGCTCTCTGGGCAAGGAAGTATGGCGATTTCCCGGTGAGGAGAATCGCATCGACCTTGCAGCGCTGTTGAAGCGTCTCGGTAAGAAGCAGTTGGACTCGGTACTCATCGAAGGGGGAAGCGAGACAGCTGCCTCGTTCCTCGAGGCAAGATTGGTCGACAAAGTCTCTTTTTTTGTCGCCCCCATCCTTCTGGGGGGGCGGAATGCTGTTTCTGCTGTCGGAGGGAACGGGGCAGAAAGCATTTCGAGCGCTACCCCTCTGCGAAATGCCGGTGTGGAGCGAATTGGTGTGGACATTCACATCTACGGCTACCCCGAATGGAAAACCACCCGATGACCTGGAGTATCTTGTCCAGCGAACCCGCTCGCAGGCGTTGGCACCGACAAACCACTAGACAATTACCCGCCTCAAAGCCACGTCAAGAGAAGAGTTCTGCATCTCTTCCTTCAACAGAGTGTCAATTCGCTTGGAACGTACAAGGCTTGATCTTCCTCCTCTACTGAAGTAGATTCATTGCGCACACCATCCAGGAGGATCATGAGATGAGGAAGAGGGAAAAGCCGACGATCCAACCCGGGAATGTCAGTCACGTCAGAGTTCTGCAACAGGAGACGGCCCGTCGACTTGGCCAAAGTCTAGAGACTATCATTGACAATGCCAACGTGTGGTTTAATGCACAGGACAAGGAAGGCAAGGTCCTAATCTGGAACAAAGGCGCAGAAGAGATCAGCGGCTACTCGCGTGACGAGGTAATGGGGTTGGGCCGAACGTGGGAACGGCTCATTTACCCGGATGAGGGATACCGCAGAGAAGTTCTTAAGCGAGAATCGGCTCTCCTCGCAGACGGCACAGATGCCGCGGTTATGGAAACGAGAATCCGCTGCAAGGACGGCCAAATCAAAACCATCTTTTGGCGGTCACGAAACCTGAGAGATGAGGAGGGCAATCTCATTGGTTCCTTCGCGCTTGTCCTTGACGTTACCGAACAGAAGCAAGCCGAGGAGGCATTGAGGCGACGGGCCATCCAGTTGCAGACCATCGGTGAGGTTGGTCGAAGGGTCTCCTCCATTCTCAATCTCGATGAGCTCCGTTCCTATGTCGTTAGCGCTATCCAGCAGAACTTCGGCTACTACCACGTTGATATCTTCTTGGTCGACCAAGGCTACGTTGCCTTCAGAACCAGCAGCAATCCTGCAGTGAGAGAACTGTGGAAGGAGCAGAATCCGCGGTACAAGGCCGGACAAGAGGGACTTATCGGCTGGGTGGCCAAGAACGGCCGGACCATCCTGGCCAACGATATTTCCCAAGAACCACGTTACCTTTCTAATGAGTTGCTGCCGAAGACGCAAGCCGAATTGACTGTACCAATAAGAATGGATGAGCGGACCATAGGGGTTCTGGATGTACAAAGCAACGTGCTCAACGCCTTCAACAAGGATGATATTTTCGTTTTAGAGACGTTGGCCAGTCAGCTTGCCATCGCCATCGAAAACGCCGGACTCTATGCCGAAGCCAAGAAAAGGGCCGAGCGAAT
Source organism: uncultured Thermotogae bacterium (assembly GCA_964504085.1). GTDB lineage: Bacteria > Bipolaricaulota > Bipolaricaulia > UBA7950 > UBA9294 > CAZDDA01. The sequence goes on from CAZDDA010000197.1 coordinate 3,849, forward strand.
GACTGCCCTTAATAGGATAGGCCTTCTCACTGCTTCTACGTTGGATCTCAACGAGGTCCTGAATCTGATTCATGAGCAAACCAGCCAGCTGATGAAGCCCGATACGTTTTACATAGCCCTATACGATGAACAGAAGGTGCAGATGAGTTTTGAAATCTTCGTGGAAAAGGGTGAATCCTTCGGTAGGTTCAACAGGAAACTTGGGGAAATGGGGTTGACCGGATGGATTGTCCGGTCGAAGAAACCCCTTCTGATTGGCAACCTGGCAGAGGAACGCCCTCCCGTCGACCCCCAAGTAATGGGAGAGCTGCCATCCAAGCTCTCCTACCTTGGTGTACCCGTTATGTGCAGGGGAAAGGTCACTGGGGTTATCTCGGTGCAAAGCTTCCAGCCGTATACCTTTGATGAAGAGGATCAACGCTTCCTTACCGCTATCGCCAACCAGGCGGGCATCGCAATCGAAAACGCGCGCCTGTACAAAGAGGCTCAACAGGAGATCGCCGCGCGCAAGGACGCAGAAGAGGCGCTGAGGGAGAGTGAAGAGCGCTTCAGAATGCTCTTTGATGGTCTTGCCATCGGTGTCTACCGAACCACGCCGCAGGGACGGATCCTCATGGCGAATCCTGCACTTGTGCACATGCTCGGATACTCCTCCTTCGACGAGCTTGCCCAGCGAAACCTGATGTTGTCTGGATTTGGGCCCGCGTATCCTCGTTCCTCTTTCATCACGAAGATGGAACAGGAGGGTCAAGTTGTGGGCCTTGAAGCTGCTTGGACAAAACAGGACGGGACCTCCCTGTTCATTCGCGAAAGCGCAAGAACGGTTCTCGATGAAGCCGGGAACACCCTCTATTACGAAGGAACAGCAGAAGACATCACCGAGCGAAAGCAGGCGGTGGAGGCTCTGCAGAGAGCACACGATGAACTGGAAACACAGGTCCAGAAAAGGACACTCGAATTGCTACAAGCAAACGAAACTTTGCGGTCTGAGATCGCCGAGCGCGGTCGCGCAGAGGAAGAGATCAGGCAGCTCAGTCAGTATCTCGAAAGTATCATTGACAACGCCGACGTGTGGTTGAGTGTCCTTGATAAAGACACCAAAGTTACACTGTGGAAC
>CAZDDA010000198.1:0-4930 GCA_964504085.1 uncultured Thermotogae bacterium
GTGACGACTACACCGGCGATGCCGCACCAATCGCCGAGCGATGATGCTCCGAAATGGTGGAGAACGGCACTGTCGATTGTCGCCCGATTCGCGGCAGGCGCGATTATCGCAGGCGTTGGAGGTGGCGAGGAGGAATCGGCTGCCGCGGTCGTAGGTGGCGTGCTGATTGCCGCCTCGGCAATCCCGACGTGGTATCGGGCCAAGATTGAGCGGTTGAAAGCCGCTCATGGGTCGAATTGGGCGGTGCACCGCATTGAAGAGAGAATGGTGGATCTCGAAAGGCGGCAGCAGGAGCAGTTGGATCGGATCGAGCGGGAGCAAACCGAACAGATAGCGGATCTCGAAGAACGAGTCGAGTTTGCCGAGCGGTTGCTAACGAAGCAGCGGGAGCAGATAGGGCCGGGGTAGCTCAGGATCTTCACGTACGCTCTAAAGGTCCTAATCAAGTTCAAAGAGAGCGTTCAGCCTTCACGCGCCTCCTCGCGAATCCTGCGGCATTCCAAGGTCTTGCTCAATAACGGCACTTCCGTGACGAGAAAGCCACGTCACGCCATATCGAGCGGCGAGGAAAGCGACGAGCAGCCAATTCATACCCACATAGATGGCCCAGAGCGACACGGAGTGCGGAATGCTGAGGACTTCAACCACCGCATTGGCAACGAAGTGGAAGATTACGACGAGCAGGATGCTGCCGTGGCTGTTGATGTAGAGCCAGCTGAATAGGACGGTCAGAGGAATCACCTCCAACAGAAAGAGCCCGAGGAACGTCGCGTCGTTGAGAATGGGCGAGATGGGGATGTGCCACAACGCCCAAAAAACAGCGATGATCAGACTGGACGCAACGGCGCTGTGCCTCTGCAACAGGTGGGGCAGGGCGAAGCCGCGCCACCCGTATTCCTCGGGTAGTCCAGCCGGAAGAACCAGAATCTGGACCCACATGATCTGGAGATTTAGAGCCGGCGTACCGCCGAAGGCCAGGGAATGAATTCCCCGGGCCGCCAGGCCCAGGGCCAGGGTGGACAGGATGGCGAAGAGGTACCAGCCGATGCCCACCCGCCACCGCCCGATCCGCTTCAGGAGGTCGACGGCCCCTTCCCGGCCGTAGAGGAGCGCGCTCAGAAACAGGGCCGCCAGTGTGGGTCCACAAAGACCGAGGTTGTGGACGGCGAAGCGGATTCCCCTGCCGGCTTCGGGAATTAGAACGCGTCCCAGCCCCCACGTCGACCAGGAAATCAGGAATGCCAGAAAAAAGAAAGTGGCCACCGGATGCGAGTGCACCGATTTCCAACGGCCGGAGACGCTTTTTTCGTTCACGGAGACAGTCCTCTACTCCTGGGGCTCATAGCGCATGTTGAGAGCGCCACCTATAGTGGGTTTGGGTGGCATCGTCCGTACGCTCAAATTCAATTTCAGGCCGGATGCTTCCCCGGCGCGAGAGTCCTCGGTCAGCCTTTGGCTGTCCATCAACAGTTGCTCGCCCGTGACCGCACAACCTGCACCCGCAGCTTCAAAGGCTACGTCGACAGCAAGCTCCACCGCAGTGGATCTGCACTGCTTCCGACGTGCGTTCGAGTGAAATCGGCGAGCGGCTATCGCCCGGTATTGTGTCAGCATCTCCGGGACGCCGCTAGGGTCCTTTTGGAAAATCAATGCTTGGGATTGTGTTGTCCGGAGGTGACCAGGGGATTGGTAATCCCTGTATTGTCAGACCTAGGCTCAGACGACCAGCCCGGGTGGTGGAACTGGTAGACGCAAGGGGCCCATAAGCCTGCCAGACCGCCACCGAGGGAGTTATTTTGACGCTGTGACGGGCGTAGTTCTACCTACGTGGCAGTCTCGATTCTGCAGAAGGCCGTCAAGTTTGTGACAGTCATTTAGTAGGAGCGGATGGGGCGATTCGCTTCGTACTCTTCGAGCCCCAAGCCACTGACGGCCTTTGCGATTGCGTCGCAGGACTCGATGATGTCGACAATAAGGCGCGCCGGTCACGCGGCACAGAGCAGCCGTTTGGTTCGCTCGATGTCTCGAGCGGTGTACGGGTTCTTGACCGCCCCCCTTGTAAGGATACGCTCAAAAAACGCGGGCCGACCACGAGCCCTCGCGCCGGTGTGACGTCATGTCCTGCCCATGGGTATATGGAAACGGGAACAAACTGGCCGGAGCAGTCTCCACCGCCTCTTCCGCAATGACCCGACAGACGAAAGAGAGACTGCGACTGAACCGGGTTCATGGTCTCAAAGACTGATACGCATCCTGTGGCTCTGGAACCTGTACGGGGACCCACCATAAGAGATCACAACGGACCCTCCGCATTGCAGCTGAGGGTCACGGAGGTTCATGTGATGAAGACTGCGACTTGGCTGCTGCTAGTATCCCTGACTGGATGCAGCCTGTTCACAAGCGAAGAGGTGGACGAGTTCCCGCCTGTTGCTTGGGGTCTCGTCCATGGTCATGTGCGGTGGGTTGACGACGAGCCAGCCGCAGGGGTGCACGTTGGCATGAGTTGCGACCCGGAAGGTACGTACTCCGAGACTGAGACGGATGATCAGGGCTGGTATGAAGTGGGAGCCTACATTATCACCGTACCCCGAGATGTCGGCCCTGACAGCCTCATTACGTGCCACGTAGTCGCTTCGGCGAACGCCGAGACCAATAGCGGGGCAACCGTAGAGGTGCCATACTCAAGAGAGGAAGGTGCCGCAGCGGCAGTCGTGGTTGATCTGACACTTTCGAGATGACAGAGCAGCAAACAGGCGTTCGTTCCCGGCGTCTACTACCTTAGACACCGTCGTGTGATGGTAGCGGCCTCCTCGCTTCGTCTTGACGCCGTCAGCGTTCATCTTGGCAGCGATGGCAGCTTACGAGGAACCAAACCGCCACAGTGTGAGTATCTCCCGAACGATCTCCAACTCATCCGGTGCAGTTTTGTCAACTTAATGGTCTTAAGGTGATGCCAAATCTGGCCTTGGAAGTCTTTATCCCACAACTCAACCACGTGTCCTCGAACAAGACTCCCGAGGAACGAAAGTAGTTGGGGACAATGCTGTCTTGATGTCTCGACTCGCTCGGCTTTCCTACTCTGGCTCAACTACAATAGGACAACTAGTTTGCGGGTGCCACGTGAAGTGGAGCGGCTGGTGATGTGTAGGAAATCAGCGAATGGTGCGTACGATGTCCGAAACGAAAAACCGATCTGAAGGCTCGATTGCGACGAGAGTGCCAGAGAGCGGGTTACTGGACGAGATTGTACGTCGCATTGTGGAGGTGGCGGCTCCGGACTCCATCATACTCTTCGGTTCGGCGGCGCGCGGGGAATGGAGTCCCGATAGTGACATAGATCTACTGGTGGTGAAGCCGAGAGACATCGAGAGCTTCCGTGACAAGATCGGGACCGTAATCAACCCTGCGCTCGCTGAGGGGAAGACGATATGTGCCGCTTTCCGAAAACTCCTGCCATCGCCGAACTCGTGACGCTACTGGAGGGCAACGGAATCCACTTTGCAGAGGGTGTCCGACAAAGAGTTCGACTCACGCGCTACGCCGTCGGGGCCAGATATCCCGGGCTTGAGGAAGAAGTGACCTCGGAGGAGCATGAGCGGGCCGTCGAGCTAGCCTAGAGTGTCGTCAGGTGGGCGGAGTCTCAGCTGGCTGATCAGGTGGATTCCTGCTCGGAGTAGATGCGAGCACTCAGAACGGTGCCAGGGCAGACCTCTACAGCCTTGCCGGTGTTGATCAAGGTCACCGAGAATGTCCCCAGGGAAATCGTGGAGGCAGTCTTTGTGACAGTTTGTGTGACAGTTTGGTGGGGTTGGCATCATGCTGATCCCAGGAGATCAAATCTGGCGGCTGATCACCAATGTTGATGAGCCACGGTAGCTCACGTGGTAATCATGCAACCTGGCGATCGCCGCTCGTGAGTCGTCGAGCTGCCCGGATGGGCCAATCACGGCTGCGAGATCCGCTCTCCATCTCCGCTGTGGAATGAAATCCGACCATTCTGGGCAGTCACGTCGGCGCCGGGACGTCGCAAAGCACAGCGAACTTCTGGACACAATGATTTCGCAGCGCCATACTTGACCGGCCTGAAAGCAAATGCAGACTTCTGCGAGGATTGTGCGCATGATTCGGAAAGCACTCACAGTGGGGCTGCTCCTAGTGGTCCTTCTGCTGTTGATCGGAGCTTTCGCCGTCAATAGGCTTCGCACCGGCCCCGACATCCAATCTGAAACACTCTCCATGGCGGGTCTGCAGGAACCGGTGGAGATCCTGTACGACTCCATGGGGGTTCCCCACATCTTCGCAGCGTCCTTAGACGATCTCTTCTTCGCCCAAGGGTACGTGCACGCCACTCACCGGCTGTGGCAGATGGAGATGTTCAGGAGGGTGCAGCAAGGAAGGTTGAGTGAGATCTTCGGGGAGGCGATGGTAGACACCGACCGGTTCCTCAGAACCATCGGCATCGGGAAGGCCGCCGACGCGGGCATCGCGCCCCCCGGTACTCCCATCCACCAGAACATGAGCAGTTACTCGATGGGGGTGAACGCCGCGATCGATGGTTGGTCCGGGTTTCTCCCTCCCGAATTCGTTCTGCTTCGTTTCCGGCCTGAGCCATGGAACCCGACTCTCGTGCAGGGAATCGAGAAGCTCATGGCGTGGGATCTCTCGGTCTACCAATCACAGCTCGATCTGGCGGCAGCTCGTGAGGCTCTCGGAGACTCCGCACTGGCTCCGTTGATGCCGTACTATCCCGATTGGGGCGTCACCATCGTGGATGGTTGGCCAAGCACGATCGGGAGCGATACTGGAGCGGTTGGCTCGGCAGGACCGGCACGTTCCAATGGCAGCCCAGGCAGCCGCGCCGCCCCCGCCCTCCTTCCCCTCGCCCCCCACGCCAACCTCCTGGCCCAGGCAGCCCTTACCGAAGAAGTGA
>CAZDDA010000199.1:0-4926 GCA_964504085.1 uncultured Thermotogae bacterium
CTTGGAAGTGCTGATACGGAGGCTTCTCGAGGAACATGGAGTAAAGGCCCACGTTGGAAAGCCACAAGTAGCCTACCGCGAGACACTGCACGAGCCAATCGAAATTGAGGAGAAATTCATCAAACAGACAGGCGGACGCGGTCAATACGGGCATGTTGTGGTTCGGTTTGAGCCCCTCGCTCGCGAGGACGGGTTCCGATTCACAAACACCCTCAAAGATGATGAGATTCCGAGGGAATACCGCGCAGCAGTCGAGGTTTGGCTTAGAGAGGCGTTGACAAACGGCCCTCTTGCCGGTTATCCTTTGGTAGATGTGGGAGCCACCTTGGTTGGTGGTTCTTTTCACCCGGTTGATTCGTCGGAGCTAGCCTTCCAAGCGGCTGCGGCAGCAGTACTCCGTAAGGCTTATGAGAAGGGCAAGTTTGACCTTCTTGAGCCAATTATGGAGGGGGAGGTGATCACTCCGACGGAATATGTGGGTGAGGTAATGGAGGATCTGGCACGCAGGCGCGGGGAGGTTGGCGAGCTGCGGGTACAGGACTCGATACAGATTGTGTTTGTCGCTGTTCCGCTGGCAGAGACATTCGGCTATGCCACGCGGCTGCGCTCCTTAACACAAGGGCGGGGTACCTATACGTTGCGAGTGGCTCGTTACGAAGTGGCCCCTGAAGGACTGAAGGAAGAGATCATAAGAAGTCGAGGTTACTGACCATGGCGAGAGAAAAGATTAGAATCAAGCTGCGAGGCTATGACCATGAGCTGGTCGACTCCTCAATCAGGAAGATCGTGGAGTCAGCACAAGCGACTCGGGCCAAGATCTCCGGTCCCATTCCACTCCCAACGGAAAGGCGAGTTTACACCGTCCTACGCTCTCCCCACATCGATAAACGGTCGATGGAACACTTCGAACGACGAATCCATACTCGACTGCTCGATATCAAAGAGCCAACATCGGAGACCATCACTGCCCTGATGGATATCGAGCTTCCTACCGGAATCGACATCGAGATCAAACTGTAGGATGGACGGAGGTTAGGCGCATGGCTTTGGGAATCTTGGCACAGAAGATTGGAATGACACAGATGTTTGTCGAGGATCGCGCTGTTGGGGCAACAGTGTTCGAGGCTCATCCTTGCACGGTGGTGCAAATCAAAACTGTAGAAACAGACGGGTACAACGCACTCCAACTTGGCTACCAGGAGCTTGCGGAGCGAAAGGCAACCCGCCCCCTGCAGGGACATTACAAGAAGGCCGGAATCTCCACGCATCGGCACCTGTTTGAGGCACGGGTAGACGATCCCACAGCTTACCAGACCGGCGACAAAGTCAGTGTGAACATTTTTTCCGAGGGGGAGAAGATCGACGCCAGCGGGATCTCGCGCGGGTTGGGGTTTCAGGGAGTAGTCAAGCGATGGAATTTTGCTGGGGGGCCAAAATCGCACGGCTCCCATTTTCACAGACGTCCCGGATCCGTGGGGAATTGTGTTGAGCCGGGACGCGTGATCAAAGGGAAGAAGCTTCCGGGTCAAACGGGAAGGTGTCGCATCACCGTAAAAGGTTTAAAGGTCTTACGTGTCGATCCCGAGAAGAACTTGCTAATCCTCAAAGGAGCGACCCCGGGGCCACGAGGGTCCATCCTACAACTAAGGAAGAGGCATGGTTAAGGCGAAGCTATATGCCTCTGATGAAGCTGTAGGTCCCCAGGATTTCGAACTGGAAGAGGGGATCTTCGGTGCTGCAGTCAATGCTGACCTATTGCATAGAACCGTACGTGCGCAGCTTTTGAATCGACGTCAGGGGACGAGCTCGACCAAATCGCGCGGCGAGGTGCGCGGCGGCGGCCGAAAGCCTTGGCGGCAAAAAGGAACGGGCCGTGCTCGTGCAGGGTCGCGCCGTTCGCCTCTTTGGGTTGGAGGTGGTGTTACCTTCGGCCCGAAACCGCGTACCTATCATGTCAAACTGACAAAGAAGATGCGCCGTCAGGCGCTTATCTCGGCACTCTCCGACCGCGCCAACGAAGGAAAGATCGTCCTAGTCGATCGGATGACGATTGAGGAGCCAAGGACCAAAGCTGCTCTTGCTTTGCTGGATCGTCTAGAGATGAGCACCTCAACTCTGGTAGTCGTCGGAGCAGACGAGTATAATCGGCCAGTTAGAAAGTCCTTTTCCAACCTCGCCCAGGCCAAGTGCCTAGCCTGCTGCGGGCTCAATGTGTACGATGTCTTGCGACATGAAGGACTCATATTGACTCTGGAAGCACTGAAGGAATTGAAGGACAGGTTCTCGTAATGACGAAACTGAGACATGCTGAGGATATTGTGCTTGCTCCGATCCTGACTGAGGAAACGTGGGAGAAGCAACAGGAGAACAAGTACGCGTTCCGCGTAGCTCTCGGTGCCAACAAGATCGAGATCAAGAAAGCGGTTGAGGAGCTGTTTAAAGTGAAGGTCGAAAAAGTGTGGACAGCCAATAGGAAAGGAAAGCCCCGTCGCGAGCGGCTTAATCAGATGCACGGTCGAACGCCTCGTTGGCGAAAGGCCATCGTGCGTCTGGCCCCAAGTGACCGAATTGATGTGATGGGAGGATGAGCAGGCATGGCTCTGAAAACATATAAGCCGACATCGCCGGGGCAGCGTCATACGAGCCTTCCTGATTACAGCGAACTGTCTTTGGTCTCTCCAGAGAAAAGACTTCTTAGACCGTTGCGCAAGACCGGTGGCAGAAATTTCCAAGGGAGAACTACCGTTCGGTGGCGCGGAGGCGGGCACAAGCGCCGTTATCGGCTCATCGATTTCGTCCGTGACAAGGACGGGATTCCAGCCCGCGTCGTCTCGCGAGAATACGACCCGAACCGATCAGCGTGGATTACACTTCTCCACTACGCCGATGGCGAGAAGCGGTATATCCTCTCCCCGATCTCACTAGAGATCGGCAGAACGGTCGAGGCGGGGGAACAGGCTGAGGTTCAAGTCGGAAACACCATGCCATTACAACGGATTCCGCTGGGGGCTGAGATTCACAGTTTGGAGTTGCGCGTCGGGAGTGGTGGCAAGGTAGCCCGCTCTGCAGGAACATCAGCAAAGTTAATTGGCAAGGAGGGCGATCGGGCGCACGTACGTTTGCCTTCTGGCGAAGTGCGAATCTTCAACACAGCATGCCGAGCCACAATCGGTGTCGTGTCCAACCCCGATCACAAGAATGTCAAGCACGGAAAGGCAGGACGAATTCGCCACCTAGGACGCAGGCCCAAGGTGCGGGGGGTAGCAATGAACCCGGTCGATCATCCGCACGGCGGTGGAGAGGGACGTGCCCGTGTAGGCCGGCCGCAAGTCTCGCCAACCGGGAAGCTGGCAAAGGGTGGGAGGACAAGGAAGAAGCGAAAGCGTAGTGACGCCCTGATTGTACGTAGAGCTGGCAAGGGAAGACGGTAAGGAGAGCGTATGCCCAGGTCAACGAAGAAAGGACCATACGTCAAGGAAAGCCTCCTCAACAAAATCCAGCGGGCAAAAAGAGGGGAGCTCGAAGAGATTATCACGTGGTCGCGGAGTTCCATGATTACGCCGGAGATGGTCGGACTAACAATTAAAGTTCATAACGGCAAAGTGCACGTACCTGTGTACATTGTAGAAAACATGGTGGGCCACAAGTTGGGTGAATTCGCACCAACGCGAACCTTCCGTGCACACGGCGGAACGAAGAAGAAACGGGCCCCCGGCCTGACCTAGGGAGAGATACTATGGAAGCACGGGCAGTGACAAGGTTTGTCCGCGTGTCTCCGCGCAAGGCTAGACTTGTGATCGATGGCATCCGCGGCAAGGACGTGAATGAGGCCCTCCGTATCGTTTCCCTGTCCAATAAGAAGGCGGCACGGCCAATTCGCAAGACATTGGAATCGGCGATCGCCAATGCAGAGAACACCTACGATGTCAACATAGATCGACTATTTATCCAGCGTGCCGTTGTGGATATGGGGCGCTCGTATCGACGTTTGAAACCACGAGCAATGGGGCGGGCAGATATCATTCGCCGTCCGTCGAGCCATGTCACTATCATATTAGGCGAGAAGAAAGAGGAATAATGGGACAGAAGATCCATCCAATTGGCTTTCGAGTCGGGGTCAGTCGCAAGTGGATCTCCAACTGGTACAACCCCAAACTCGCTCCAGAGTATATCGCCGAAGACAAGCATATTCGCGACCTAATCGCCAAGCGCTACCGCGGAGCGGCCGTCGCTGAGGTGAATATCGAGCGGTCTAAGGAGGACCGTGTGTCTATCGTCATCCGCTCGGCACGACCCGGGATCATCATCGGCCGTGGAGGCAGCGAGATCGGGCAACTGCAAGTGGCTGTGGAGCGGCTTACTGGGCGAAAGGCAAAGATCTCGATCGCAGAAATCGAGCGCCCGGACTTGGAAGCCACACTCATAAGCCAGGATGTGGCCAGGCAAATCGAAAGTCGCATTGCACCCGCCCGTGCCATGAAGGAAGTGATGCGTCGCGTGATGGCTGCAAGGGCACAAGGCGTGAAGATCAAAGTCAGCGGCCGACTCGGCGGCTCTGAGATCGCCCGATCCATCACAATGAGAGAGGGTCGAGTTCCCCTGCAGACAATTCGTGCTGATATCGATTACGGCTTCACTGAGGCAAGAACGAAGTACGGCAACATCGGAGTCAAGGCGTGGGTTTTCCGCGGCGAGCATACCGCTGGCAGCACAAAGGAATAAGGTAGGATTAAATGGCTTTATTGTTTCCTAAGCGAACAAAGTACAGAAAGTCTCATCGCGGCCGAATGAAAGGAAAGGCCTTGCGGGGGAATGATATTGCCTTTGGCGAGTATGGAATCCAAGGCCTTGCACCGGCGTGGATCACCGGACAACAGATCGAAGCCTGCCGGACCACTATCGCCCGTCAAACTCACCGCGATTCCA
>CAZDDA010000200.1:0-4920 GCA_964504085.1 uncultured Thermotogae bacterium
GGGGTCGTGGTCGCTGTGTTTCAGGGACACGAACACGAAAACGCCTATTCCGAGATCGACGGCATTCACTACATCACCTTTGAGGCACTGGTCGACCACACCGAGAGTGTTCCGCCATCATGGGGGCTCGTCACCCTCGATCCGGTTTCGCGCACCATCGATATCGAGGGAGCAGGAATGCAAGCAAATTGGCACTTCGAATACTAAAACTCTACAGCAAAGAAATGAGGAGGGCGCGATGATCGTCGAGTTTTCCATCGTGCCGATTGGAGAGGGAGAGAGCCTCAGCGCGTACGTCGCCGAGACGTTCGGTATCATTGAGAAATGCGGACTGTCGCACGAATTTCACTCGATGGGGACAAACCTCGAGGGCGATTGGGACACGGTGATGAGCGTTATTAAGTCGTGCCGAGACCGGATGCTCGAGCGCGCAAACCGCGTCTCAATCTCGATCAAGATCGACGACCGCAAAGCCGCCAAGGGCCGAATGGCCCACAAGGTCTCCTCCGCCAGGGCAAAGATGCTCTAGACCCTTGTCAGAGGTTGCCGCCAGAGTTTGAGGACTCCCGTCAGCTTCTCTGGGTAGCGATCTTCGGCCGATGACGGCCTGGGAAGATCCCAAGTGGTGGGTCCGTTCCACACACGTTCGCCCTGGATCAGCCGCGGTGGCATCCTTCGCGATCCTGGACGACTACCGGATCAGCAGAACGTCACCGGCAACATTGACGGCGTGATCTCCAATCCGCTCGAGATTGCGCAGTACCTCAACATAAAGGATCCCGGCGGCCGGATTGCAGATTTCCGTTTCCAGGCGACGTATGTGACTTTCCTTGTAACGGATCTCCAGCCGGTCCACTTCCTTTTCCAACTCCAGTGCTTCCTCCGCCAACCGTCGATCTTCATCTTCGAGTGCCTGCAAAGAAAGGCCAAAGAGTCGAACTGATTTTTCAAACATATCCGCCAGATCCCGTTGCGCCTCGGAAGAAAAGGCGAACCCGCGTTTGATGGTCATCTCGCCCCCTTCGGCAATGTTCACCGCATGATCCCCTACCCTCTCGATGTCACCGGTGACGTGCTGGAGCATGTGTAGTCGCTTTGCCTCCCCCACAGAGATACTCCCTGCATCGATCCGATCGAGAAAGTCATCGATGGTTTCCTGCAAAGCATCCACGACTTCTTCGGTTTCGATCACCGTTGCCACATGGACAAGATCTGCGTGAAGCAGCGCGTCGCGACAAGCATTCAACATGACGCTCGCGAGCTCTCCCATCCGCAGCAGCTCTTTTCGTGCCTGCTCCAAGGCAATCGAGGGGGTATTGAGAAGTTCCTCAGCAAGAAACTGTGGCCTGGTATCGATTCTGACTTCTCGACCCGGAACAAGCCGTTTTGCCAGCCAAACCAACCCGCCGACACACGGCAAGAGAAGGAGAGTGACCGCGATGTTGAAGAAGCTGTGCGCATTGGCGATCTGACGCGTGAGATTCGCAGCCGTGACCTCGACCAACTTGGAATAGGAAGACACAAATGGGAGAAAAACAAGAACCCCCAGGACATTCACAAGTACTTGGGCAACGGACAATCGCTTCGAAGACAGCGATGACCCAATTGAGGCGATCAGCCCTGTGACGGTAGTGCCAATGTTTGCTCCTAGGATGAGGGCAATCGCTGCTGGCAGGGTGAGAATTCCCGCACTTCCCATGGCAATCACCATCGCGGTCATGGCGGAGGAGCTTTGAATAAGCGCTGTTACACCCGCGCCCACCAGGACCCCAAGAATGGCACTGGAGCCACAGGAACGCAGAAGCTGAAGGATGGCAGGGGCATTAGTGAGTTGCCGCAACCCGGTGGAGAGCACATCCATTCCCAGAAAGAGGATTCCAAAGCCCAGAATGATCCGGCCGACATCCCCTGTCCGCCGGTCGCGAAAAACCTGCCAGAGGACAAATCCAATCGCAATTATCGGAAGATAGTAGCGGCCAATCTTGAACGCAATGAGTTGGGCCGTGAGTGTCGTCCCGATCTCCGCGCCGAGCATTACTCCGATGCCCTGCCGGAGGGTCAACATTCCAGCGTTGATCAGTCCGATCAAAAGCACCATCGTCATGCTGCTTGATTGCAGGATCCCTGTAATCAGCGCACCAAGGACAGCCCCCCGATAGGCTTTTCCGGTCAGCCGCTCAAGTAGAACTCGCATTCGTTGCCCAATCGCCCGCTTGAGCGCGTCGCTGAGCGTCCGCAATCCGTACAGGAACAGCGCCAGGCCTCCAGCAGTGGAGAAGAGTACTGCGACTACGTTCAACGCCCCCCACCTTCCCAAAAAGCGTCAATCATTAAAGTATTAAGTCAAAGTATATACATGCGAAGACCCAAAACAAACACCCCATGGAAATCCAACGAGGCACGGTTTGCATTGAGAGATACGCTCGAGGAAGATTCGAGCCGATGGATAGAGACTGGATACTGAACCTGCCGAAGGTCGAACTGCACGTACACCTGGATGGCTGCCTTCGGCCACCTACCGTGCTGAAACTCGCCGAGCGGCTTCCGATGGAGCGCCGCCTCCCTACATCCTGCGATGAAGCAAAGGCGGTGATCCCACCCAAACGCTGCACGCTTGAGGAGTACCTCCAAGCGTTCAAGATCACTGTAGCCGTGCTGCAGACCGAGGAGGCGCTTGAGCGAGCGGCCTACGAGCTGTGTGAAGATGCGGCCCGTGAGAACGTGATCTACATCGAAATCCGTTACGCTCCTCTGCTCCATCTGCAAGAGGGACTGAGCCCGCAACAGGTTGTGGAGGCAGTGCTGACTGGGATGCGACGAGCAGAGAAGGCGTATCCGATTCGAACCGGCCTGATTCTGTGTGCAATGAAGCAGGAGTCGACTGCACGCTCGGAACAGTTGGCGCACCTTGCTGCGGACTATACGGAGCGAGGAGTCGTCGCCATCGACCTTGCTGGTCCCGAACGGGACTTCCCCCCTTCGCGTCACCGCAAAGCAATTGAGATCGCCGGGAAAGAAGGGCTACACGTTACCATTCACGCCGGGGAGGGATGCTGCCCGGAGCAGATCAAGGAGGCGCTCAACCTCGGTGCAGAGCGAATCGGCCACGGGGTCTACCTGTATCAAGATGCAGCAACGCAGCTCCGGGTGGCACAGATGGGGATTCCCCTGGAGGTCTGCCCTACGAGCAACCTGCATATCTCCGGAGTGATGGACTCCTATGCCGATCACCCGCTCAAGCGCTATCTTGATCTTGGCATCCGCGTGACCCTGAACACCGACAACCGGCTGATGTCACAGACAGACTTAACCAACGAATTCGCACAGGTGATCGATGCCTTCTCACTGCCTGCCGATGAGGTCAAGACAATCCTCATAAACAGCGCCGAGGCGGCGTTCGCTCCGGATGCCACGAAGGTTGCGCTTCGCCAACAGGTGGAAGCAGCATTTGAATAGCCCAAACCTGCCTTCAAGCTTACAAGAGGCTGAGCTGTTCCTCGGCATCGAGAGGAATTGTGACCTTGCCGTATACCCCGTCGTAGCCCGGTTCGATGTCGAGCTCGCCCGCGCGCACCTTTTTGATGGCCTGCAGCAGTCGGGGGGAAGTCGCCTTTCGTAGTTCGTCTTCCTGAAGATCGAGGAGGATGCGAAATTCGCTTCCAAAGTAGCCGATAAGCCTTTCGTATTCTTGGGTCACACTCTTTGTTCCCGGCTGAAAACCGATCGCTTGAGCGATGGCCTCCTCAAGGGGAATCAGACTGCGATAGGGAACCCTCCCTACAGAGCCTTCTCCCTCCGGCCGATCGGCCAGCTCCTCCACCCGGTGCATCACCCCGATTGTGAGCGGCTTTCCACAAACCGGACAACAATTACCCTTTGCCATCGCCTCGCGTGGCGCTAGAACAATTCCACAAGCGCGGTGGCCGTCAAAGTGATACTTGCCCTCCTGCGGGAAGAACTCGATCGTCCCGAGGAAGTGCGTGGGTTCGCGCTCCTTGATCGCTTTTACTATCCCCTCGTAGCTTGGCGCAGGCAGGTCAAACAGGGTCGCCTCACGGCCAAGCTTCGCAGGCGAATGGGCGTCGGAGTTGGAGACGAGCGCAATCTCGTCGAGACAGGAGAGCCGCCAATTCATCGCAGGATCGCTTGACAGACCGGTCTCAATGGCGAAGATTCTCTCCGTGTGCTCGCCAAAGCATTCCTCAAGCGAGTCGAACCCCGACCGCGAACCAAAAACGGAGAACCACGGGGTCCACGCATGCGCCGGGATCACCTCCGCACTCGGCTCAGCGCTCCAGATCGCCTCCACAAGGGATTTCGCAGAAATCCCGAGCATCGGCCGTCCGTCGGCTGCCAGATTTCCGATGCGCGCCAACTCGCCATTGATGCGCGCTGCCGCCTCGAGCGACGGAACCAGGACAAGCAGGTGAACCTTGTGCACCCGTCCAGCTTGAGACCAAATGGCCGCCACCTCGGCGGTGAGCATAAATTGGGTCTCTTCGTAACGGTACAGGCCGTCGCCGGCCGGGACAAAACCGGCTTCCAGGGTGTTGAACCACTGCGGATGCGTGAAATCCCCACTTCCGAGGATGTCGATCCCCTTCACCTTTGCCCAACGGGCGAGAGCGGGAAGATCCATCTCCGGGCTGGTGGCTCGACTAAAGCGGGAGTGGAGGTGAAGATCTGCAATCAGGCGCATCTTATTCCGGCCAGAACACCGAACCGGCACAATCGGCGGCAAACGACTCCACAAAAACCGTCGCGTAGAAGATCCCAGTAGACGGTTCCTGTGCCTCGATCGTGAAGCGCACGATCTCTCCAGGCTCCAGATCAGTGACCTCTATTGTCCCATCGGTCAGACGGACTTCGTCGGCGTTGTAGAACTTCGCCTTCACGGTGACGGTTTGCAGGGTCTCGGTG
>CAZDDA010000201.1:0-4911 GCA_964504085.1 uncultured Thermotogae bacterium
AGACGCTGACCGGCGGTATCTTCGGACGCGGGTTCGACTCCCGCCACCTCCACCAGATCTGGCTATAACGCTATCCCTATCTTGGTTTCCTGGCGATTCTCCGGATGGACCTACGGTCCATGAATGGAGAACTCTGATGGGTGGCATCGCTTCGGAGTGGCGTCACATGGGGCGAGTTGTCGGCCTGACTGACGCTTGGCTGTCGTCCGCTGTGCCGAACCAGGGCGATACCGAAGGAAGCGTAGGCACGCGTTCTGACAGGTGAAGCCCCTGCCTGCAAACAGTTCTTCCTATGTCACCGCGCTACGGGCATCAGTATGACGATAACACCTCCAGAGTTGTCGCTTCGCTCGGTGTCCCCGAATCTCATCTCGAGATAGCCAGCCTGCCCGTTCCAGCGGTTCGCCAGGAAAGCCGTGTCGATGTAAATGGGGGTATACGAGCTGATCAACACGTGGCAGCTCGGATTGCTGTCAAGTCGGAGGCCCAAGTTGATGTTGCTCAGCCCGCAACTGCCCGCCTGCCCGCAGGGAGGTCCGTCGGTGGGATCATTTAGGACGTAGAGCCAAGCATGATGATTCAGTCCAATCTGAATGGATGTGGTGACCCAGTTTGCATCAACTGCCCGGACCTTGACCATCGTTCCGCTACCGACGTCGCTTGCCCACACTATTGGATTGCTGAAGGGAACGGTTCTGACAGCCAGCGAGGGTATGTTGAGGAAATTGCACGTGACTGATGTCTGAGGCCATGTGCTACTCATCTCCAGGAACATGATCTCTGAGCATCGACTGGTCCATCGCGGCCCCGTGTGCCACATGCCGGATGCGGGAAAGGTGACTTGTCGCCACGTCGTTCCGTCAAGGCTCATGATCCAAATGGCGACGGTTGTCCCTCCGCTGCCCATGTCCGAAGCGTAGGCGACCATCCCTCCCTGTTGACATCCTATGGAGACTGCAGGATCGAACTCGTCGATGTTCGGAGTTCGGGTCAGATTGATTGGACAACGTCCGTCACCTCCTGCAAGCCAGATATCGCCCAAACCTGTGTTCGGATTTGCCAACGAGAAGACGATCAATCCCTCCCCCTGACCCAGGATCGTGTTGTCTGCTCCTGTCGGGCCGCTGAAAGTTGAGTTGGGTTGGCCCAACACGAGTGCACTAAGAACTACGACCGACAACAGGATGAACACGCCATGCCACACACTCTTTCTTCTGTACATCAGATTTCACCTCCTCGAGGTAATGCAACGCCAGCACTGCCTTCACATCTGACTTCTTCCCGTCTTTGCCCCGTTACCAAGCTGGCTTCCCAGAGTGCACAGACTCTTCTTGGCTGCGCCCGCCACAAAGCGCAGTCCTTGTTCCCCTCTCGTCACAGTTCATCAACTTGCACAAGCATCTCAGCTATCTCCCCGACTCGGATCCATCACCTCCCCGAGAAACAGGATCGTGCCGCTCTCCATGTCGCGGATAAGGAAGATGAACGGGTGATCGAGTTTGATGTCAGGTGCTCCTGCCCCTATCAAGCCCATCGCGCTGCTCACAGCAGCGGATGTCCCGACTTCGTCGACGGAAACGTAGGTCTGGTGGTGGATCTCGCCCAGAAACAGCTCGCGAGTGCCCGCCATCCCGGTGAAGTCAGCCTCGCCCAGCACAAAGGGGCGTCGCATGCCAAGACTGCCCAATGCAGAGCGCAACTCGAATGATGAGCCAAACTCGAATCTCGGCATGTGAACATGTACCAGCTGCGTCTCTAACTGGGCCAGAATCGTAGTCAGTCGGTCGGAAGTCAGTGAACCTGCAAAGGCCTCGAACCGGTCCGATGTCGGGAGCAACACAACCATCGTGAACTGCCCCCCGACGTAGGGCAGCTCAACAGCTTGAACGTCATCCGTCGCCACGTATCCAAACGGAGTGATCTGCTCCATCATCGAAACGGCTACCCGCCTCCCGTCGATTAGGCAAAAAGGGGCGTCGCAGGTGAAATCCTGGTCGAACTGGTGCTCCCAGGTAGCGGAGAAGACGGCTGCGCTGGCAAGCATCAGCCGCGTCAAGAGCGTGATTGTCTCCTCTGGAAGAAGCTCCCTGATCTCCCTACCCGTTTGACGGGACACCCATCTGTTGATTGTCCTGCGAGATGCGGCCGGAGCATCCTCGAAGTCGACGAGCTCCAACGGGGTACCGAATCGCGCCTTCAGCGTATCGAGAAACGTCTGGCGAAACGCAAACCCCTCCTGCGCCCAGAGCGAGTTCGCAAGGCGAAGCTCGAAGCTCACGGTGTCGTCGATGACCGTGCCGCTGCCTCGTGCAGCAAGCCTCGCGTTGATCGCCCCAAAGACGAGTGGCAGGCGATTCGAGTCGACCGGAAAGTGAAGGACATGTGCCATCTCGCCAGCCGTTGTTCCGTGCGCTCCAGCGTAGGCCATGCCCAGCGCCAGCGAGACACTGTACGGAGAGAAGAAGAGATTCCGATTTCTGACGTCTCGTCGGAGTGCCATGTACAAGTCCAGAGCGAACTTGGTGTTCCCAGCCACGAGAGCCTGCTGTTCAGATGGCCAGATAGTAGGACGGGACATCGCTATTGCTTCATCCTCAGTGCCAGCCGTTGCCTCTTCAAGGAGGTCGAGCCCTCTCTGAGGAGTCAAGAGCCCCACCATCGCAATGAAGCCAATGATGGCGACCGCGCAAATCCAACCGAGGCGACTCATGGCGGAGATTTCATGACTCGGTAATCATCCAACACCTGTACTCGTTGCACGTCTGCACGCATACTTGTCCACCTCTAAATAGAACCTATGGTGACGCAGTATACACCGTGTGATGAATGGGATGAAATCCCTTTCGTGGAGCCCCTGCCACACCCTTCCTGTTGCAGAGCAAACGGACATTCACAAGGAAGAGCATGTACTTGATCCGAACACAACGTTCATCTTGATGCGGTTCGAGGCTCCGGACAACACACAGGAATCTCGCTTCGGTGTTACTTCGTCCAAGTGAGCAACGGAGTTCTCCAAACGTTCACCTCAGGTCTCCCGGCTTGAGGGGCGGGTGCCGGAAGCGGCATGCCGCAAGTAGCGTGTGAGAGAAGGGACGTTCAAGTCCAGGAGCAGCTCAGAACGAAGGTTCTCCAATTGTTCACCCCGGCTCCGCCGAATCTGGCAAGCAGCCAAGCCGGTGAGGGTGTTTCCCCGCCTGAGGGGATTGCGGAAAGCAATCTTGACCCTCTGAATCGCTCTCAGTCTGCGTCTAGCGAGCGTTCGCCCACAGGCCTTCGTAGTGTTCCGCAATGTACTCTGTCCGTCCCTCGACCATCGTCATCAACACCTTGGTGAACGGGATCTCGTTCTCTGAGCACGTTAGGATGTTCGTGTCAAGAATGGCGATGTCAGCGTACTTGCCTGGCTCCAGTGACCCGACCTCCGTCTCCTGGGAACCCGCGTAGGCAGCATTGGTCGTGAGCATGCGAAGAGCTCTCTCTCGCTCTTGTGCGAACCACTTCCCATCGGGCTTCATCCACGGCTCTGAGTCATAGTAGCAGTAGCCATCTGCGAGTTCCTGCAATTCGAGCTTGGCGATGTCACTCTGGAGCACCTTGGCCTTGCTGGCCATCCCTTCCTTTTCGTATTCGCTCTTCAGGTCCTTGAGATCCTGGAGGTAGAACAGCTTGCGCCGCGTGACTAGTCCGTAGAGCGTCACGAAGGGATTCAACGGCGCGTTCTTGTCGAGGCGAGCTGGGTCTCTTCTCCACCCGAAATCGCCCTCCGCAAACGCTCGCGCTCCCAACGCTTCGGGCAGCAGAAAGCGAGTGGCTGCATGCTCGTAGTCCTTCTTGGACGAAGACAGCGCATTGCCAATGCCGTAGATGTTGCGCCACCCGGTAGCGCAAGAAAGCTTGCAGGCACTGACATATCCCCGCACCGAGACCAGCGGCTGTGACGCCATGTTCGCCATCGCTGCGACCTGCGCATCCTCGAGGAAGGCATTGTGGTGTATCTGGTGGCGCAGCGGTGGGGTTCCTGCCTTTGCTGAAGCGGCGTTGAGCGCCTTGATGAGGTCGATTGCTTGCTGAATGGCTCCGTTGCCCATTGCGTGTATCGCCAGTCGGTATCCCCGTTTTACAGCGGCATGCATGTCGCTCTCAAGCTTCTTCTGCATCGTTGCAGTGATGTAGTTCGTTCCGTAGCCCGTGCAGTCTTTGTCGCAACAGCAAGGAGCTTTCGCGCAGTTCGTTTGCGGGTAGTGATGTATACAGTCGACAAAACCCTTCATCCCGTCAGCGAATGACTTCGGCAGCATGATGGTGTTCAGATAGGGACAGCCACGTGTTGGGACGCCAGCTCCATCAAGGAAGATCTTGATGCCCCGCAAGCGAAGCATCTTCCCCTTCACCTTGGCCCCAATGTCCCCGCTCGCACTCAGGATTCTCTTCGTGAACCACCTCGACGACTGACCCGAGGCATCAGCCTCGTCGTCAGACAGAATCCTCTCTCCTTTCTCCGATATCCGTGGCTTGTTGTACTCGGGATACACGTTCACGCGAAGACGTAGGTCATCCTGATTCGCGATCAGCATGTCGATGAAGCCCTCGCCTCCGTTCAGCTCGTTGATGGTCGTTAGACCATAGCCCAGCGCTGCGTTCGTCGCCTTGTCGATCAGATCCTTGTCGGTCATGTTCGCGCCGAAAATGTTGGCGTGCGCCCACTTGAAGTCGCTTGGGTTGCCACGCGCGGAGAAGGCCCCTCGAATGATGTGGCCATGCCCTTCGATGAGCCCTGGAATCAGTGTTTGGTCCTTGAGCCGCACGTAGTAGGGCTTGAGCTTGCCCTGTATGTGCTTGTCCACGTCTTTGCCGTTGCCGAACGCCACGATCTTCCCCTTGTGAATCAGCAAGGCTTCAGCAGCCTTCCCG
>CAZDDA010000202.1:0-4894 GCA_964504085.1 uncultured Thermotogae bacterium
TTCAGGGGGTCTCGATCCACCCGGGAACGGCAAAGGGCAGGATGGTCAACGCGCTCCAATTGGCAGCGACGTTTGCCACGACCCTGCCCCAGTCCGCGCGAACCCCGGAGACCACCGATGGACGGGAAGGATTCATCCATCTCTACCGCATGCATGGAACAGCCGCACAGGCGCAGTTGCACTACATCCTCCGCGACTTCGAACTGGAGGGTTTGGCAGCGCACGGCGAGTTGATCCGGTCTGTCGCGAACACCCTGCAGGCCGGTGAACCGAGCGCGCGGATAGAATGTGAGATCACGCCGCAATACCGCAACATGCGCTACTGGCTGGAGGAGAACATGCACCCAGTGGAGATGGCCATCACGGCGATCAAGAACTCAGGCATCGAGCCGGTGATCAAACCGATCCGCGGCGGAACGGACGGATCGCGGCTGACCGAGCTGGGACTGCCCACGCCGAATCTGTTTGCCGGTACCCACGCTGCGCACGGACCGAAGGAGTGGGTCAGTCTTCAAGACATGGGTAAAGCCGTGGAGGCCTGCGTGCACCTGGTCACCCTGTGGAACCACAGTACAAAGAGCGGCAATTCGAACGGCAACACAGCGCGGGCCAACGAGGGTCCCCCATAGGCTTGCGAACAGACAGATCGGCGTCGTTCCACTGGGTTGATTCCTCCCTGTCAAGACGATTATGCTTGTCTTTGGAGAAATAAGGAGGGATGACGATGAAGGTGTTGAGCCTGTTCGGCGGGCCGCGCAAGCGCGGAAACACGGCGGCTGTACTTGGCTGGGTGGAGGAGGAGCTGCGCAACACCGGGCATAGCGTCGAGCGGGTCGATGTGGCCGACCTGTCGATCGGCGGATGCACCGGATGCTGGGCCTGCGCAAAAGTGAGCGATGCACCGGGTTGTGTAATCGAAGACGATGCCCAACCGATCTTCGAGAGGATGATGGCGGCCGATGCGATTCTATTTGCCTCGCCGCTCTACATGTGGGGCTTCGCTGGTCAAATCAAGCCGCTGCTCGACCGCTGTGTCTGCCTGGTCAAGGACTACGGCGGACCGAATTACAACTCACTCATCGGCGAGAAGCGCAGCGGACTGATCGTCAGCTGCATGGGACCGATTGAGAACAACGCCGACCTGGTTCGGGGTATCTACAAGCGTTTTGCAGACTACGAGCAGCTTGCGCCCGTCGGCAACCTCATTGTCCCGAACTGCACGGAGCCCGATCAGCTCCCCGGGGCCGTCAAGGAACAAGCCAAGGCGTTTGCACAGAAGCTGGGCGCATGAAGGGATGCTATAATCCTGCAGCCTAACCGGAATACACCGCCTGTCTGTTCTTGTCGAAGAGCCGCCCTCATCTAATCAGGGAGTGGATCGCGGGGGAAAGAGGACTTGAACGAGGCAACCCTTCGCTTCTACGCCGAGTTGAACGACTTCCTGCCGCCTGAAAAGCGTCAGCAAATGATCCCGTATGCATTTCGCGGCAGCCCTGCAGTCAAGGACGCGATCGAGGCATTGGGCGTGCCACACACCGAAGTCGATGTGGTCCTTGTCAACGGCTGCTCTGTGGACTTTGCCTATCGTCTGCAGCCTGGCGATCGTGTTGCCGTGTATCCGGTCTTCGAAAGCCTGGACATCACCCCGCTTGTGAGGTTGCGGCAGCGACCGCTTCGCCGCACCGCGTTCATTACCGACGTGCATCTTGGAAAGCTCACCCGTCTGCTGCGAATGTTGGGGATGGACACCGCTCAGTCAGAGGCAGTCGAGGATGCACAGATCGTGGCCAATGCCGTGGAGGAGGCCCGCATCATCCTCACTCGCGATCGGCAGCTTCTCAAGCGCAGCGCCGTCACCCACGGCTATTGGGTCCGCTCTACCCAGCCACTCGAGCAGGCCCGCGAAGTCGTGCGCCGCTTCGACCTTTCCTCCCAGGTGCAGCCGTTTCGACGGTGTCTGTCGTGCAACGGCCTCCTCGCTCCCGTCGGCAAACAAGACGTCTTGCCCCGCATACCGCCGAAGACCGCTCTGTGGCAAGACGACTACTACGTGTGTACGGAGTGCGCCAAGCTCTACTGGCGCGGCACACACTATCCAAGACTGCAAGAGATGGTCGAGCGGATTCTCGAAGAATCGAAGTGAGGAAGCCGCTTTTTTTTTAGCCGGACCTAGTTGTCCTCGCCAGCGAGGAAGCGCCCCAAATCCTCGGCCTGGCTCACCAACCTCTGATTGCGCTCTGCGTCTCCAATCGCGCCGGCAGAGCCGTGGATCATCTGCATACCGCAGGCCTTGCGCGCAAACGTATCGTGGAAACAGCGCATTGCCGTTGCGGCGCCCGCGCTGAACGGGTCTTTTCCTCCGTAGACCACGATGAACGCGAACCGCTTGCCGTTGAGGGCATTGCCGCCGTCCTTGCTTCCCAACGCGTAGCAGCGGTCGATCAGAAGCTTCGTCTGGGCACTCATGTCGTAGCTGTAGATCGGGGTTGCGATCAGAATCGCGTCGGCGCGACGCAGTTTCGGGTAGACGGCTCCCATGTCGTCGCGGATCACGCACTCGGCTTCGACACTCTCCCTGCATACCCCGCACCCATCACACGGCGTGATATCAAGGTCGTGGAGGACCACCGTGTCCGTTGTCGCCCCCGCCTCTCTCGCCATCTGAGCGGCGCACTCAGCGAGCGTCGCACTATTGCCGTTCTTCCTGGGGCTGCCGATCAGAATCAGAATCTTCGCTGCCATGAGCACTCCTTTTCTGTTTTGGTTGGTCAGTCGGACAGTGTATGCGTACCCATCTGCGACAGCAAACCACGGCCGGATGGGTCACTGTGTCCCGCGCATTCCCTTAACGCAATTCACTATTGAGGATTTCGTAGAATTCGTGCCCGGCTTGACGCTCGATCCAGGGGCAATGCCCGCAGTGCTCAAGCAGGACGAATCGAAAATCCTCTAGGACGGCTGTGAGAGGCCTTCTCACCCCTTCGGCCGGATGGGGGTCGTAGTCGCCGTGGATCGCCACCACCGGGCATTGGATCTTCTTCCCGAGTTCTAGAAGCTTTCCGCTGGCTCGCAGTTCCACGGCCTGCGTCCACACACTCCGGTGGATATTGTACTGACACTGCAGCACCTCGGTATCGAGGGTCAGGGGATCGTAGGCGTCGGCCTTGATGCATAGCTTCCCAAGTCGATCCAGCATTGCGTTCCTATCTTCGCCAGCCGGATCTTTCAATGCATCCATCAGGGAACGGATTTCCGTCCTTTCTTTCTCATCAAGGCGCGCCAACCGAGTCTCCACAATCTCAGCAGCATACTTCTCTTCAAACGGACCGCTCCCAACGAGTATCAGCTTCCCAACAAACGCAGGATGACGTGCAGCGTACATGAAACCGAGCCACGCTCCCCAAGAGTAGCCAACCAAGACAACAGGAAGGTCCGCATTTTCATTGAGTACGCCGTGCAGCTCTTCGATCTGGCCTTCCACCGATGCTGCAGTTTGAAGCGGCTCCAAGACACCCCAATCGGCGGAGAGCTCCTGCGCCACCGGAGCCATCTCTCCAGGTGCACCCGGCCCCCCGTGGAGAAGAGCGACACAAAAAGGCACTCTCCCATACTTCCTCAGGTTAGTCATGCTTGTTCTTGGCCTCACCCGGCACTGTGAGCGGATGGAGTATTGTAATGGGCATCACATTTCTCGCGTCACGAGTCGGATTTTGCGCACGGGACTCGGAACAGCAAGAAAAAAGACAACCGCAAGCGTCTTCATGAACCCTCCTTCCTTTTGCCGCTCGCACGACGATCAATGCGCCTTGCTATACCATAGTATGACCATCGATTAGAGTTCAAACCCGTGCTTTACTCAGTCTTTCCGTCCATAGAGTGTTGGATATTGGCGGGTACTCTATTGCGAGGCACGTGACCTTCGCACAGGGTATGCTTGTAAATCGGTAACTTCAGGAGGGCGCGATGAAAAGGATTAAGATCACGGTGGTCAAGAACGGCTTCAACCAAGATGTGGCCGAACATCGAGAGATAGGGAGGCCGATCCGATGCGAGTGAATGAGTGTGTAGGCTGTGAAGGGTTCCCGTGCGCGGACGTCAACCACAAGGCATATCTGGTCCCCGATATCGGCATCGATCCAGAGAAGATCTCGATCGTGATGATCTCGGAGGCGGCTCCGCCGGATTCCAACGATTACTACTATGCCGGTAGCGAAGGGTTGTTCGAGCAGACGACGGTTCTGGCATTCAACGACGCAGGGGTGGGTGCTGCGTCGATGAAAGACATCCTCGGTCTCGGCATCTACCTCACCACGGCGGTGAAGTGTGGTAAAACCGGCTACGGCATCAAGTCGGCGACGATCAAGGAATGCTCGTTGATCTTGGAGAAGGAACTCGCCCTTTTCCCCAGGGCAAAGGTCTTGATGCTGATGGGTGACGTGGCAATTAGGGCCGTTAACTACCTCGCCAAAAGGGCGGGAGAAAAGCGTGTGATCCCCGCCGACTCCACGTACAGGATTCGAGGAGCTAAGTACACCTTTCAGGGAAAGCGCGTCTTTCCGTCTTACCTGCAGGCCGGCCCAAGCTTCTTCATCGAAAAGAGCAAGCGCCGAATGATCGCCGAGGACATCGTAGCAGCGCTCAAGCTCGTCGCATAGCCACCCATTTCGGCAAAGGCAAGTAGCTCCACTCTGCTATCCGCAGACGAGGTAGCTGACAAAACTTGTGAGCCTGCACGCATGACGCAGCGATTGCCAGGAGCCTCCTCTTTCAGGTTGAGGGGTCAACGTCCGTGTTGAACGGGCAGCAGCTTCCAGCACACTATGTCTTCAGCATTTGCATAATACTGTGTTGGCTTTTATGAAGCTACACTGTCTGAAGACAAAACCAATCGCGG
>CAZDDA010000203.1:0-4882 GCA_964504085.1 uncultured Thermotogae bacterium
CGGATCGGTGGCCCATTGGCCCGTCATCACGTAGCCGACGTAGTCCTTGGGAAACATCACTTTTCTGATGCGTTGGTAAATCTGAGGTTCGTTGTTCTTGATCCAAAGCATCTTGGGGCCGGGGAACACGGGAAGTGGTGGACTCCCCGTGATCTCAAGAATGCGCCTTCGTGAGAGACGCCGGAGGATGATTCCGAGCTCCTCCGTTGCACGGGAATCAGAGCAGATCAAGCACGGGCGCAAGACTCTCCCTCGATCGTCAAGCAGTACGAGGCCGTGCATCTGACCGGTAATGGACACCGCATCAGGGGGCCACGCTGAGCGGGCCTGGCGAGCGATTTCCCGCAGGCAGGTGACGACCGCCGCAATCCAGTCTTCCGGTTGCTGTTCCGCCCTGCCGCCTTTCCCAACATGTGTAGGATAGGTAATCTGAGCAGTGGCAATCATCTCACCGCTTGTGGAACAACAGAGCGCCTTGGTAGTCGACGTACCCACGTCAATGCCCAATACGCTCTTTCGTGTCCTGTACGCCGCTGTCATGTGTGGTCTTGCGGTCCTTTCCCACCCTGGATAGTGTGAACAAACAGCTCGACGATTTTTTGAGGATTCGAAATCGCGGTTCCCACGACCACAGCGTGTGCTCCCGCTGCCAGCGCTTGTGCCGCTCTTTCCGGCGTTTTGTAGCGGCCCTCTGCAATGATAGGAATCGAAATGGTCTTGCTCAGCCTTTTCACGAGTTCAATGTCGGGAGGAGGTGCGGGGATTTCCCCTAGGTTTCCCTGGATGAAGGAATATGGGGTGTAGCCAGACAATGTGGTACCGACTGCATCGATGCCGGACTCCGCGGCACTGACGGCTTCTTCGTAGGTCGAGATGTCGCCGATCACGGCAACGGGGTACTCCCGCTTGATCGCTCCGATGTATTGCGCGAGCAAGAGACCGTCGAAGCGTGTCCGCTTCGTGGCATCGATAGCAACGGCATCGACTCCGCTTTTCACCAAGATCGCGACTTCATTCAAGGTAGGAGTGATGCGCATCTCGCCGTCGCGATAGATTTTCTGTATCCCGATGACGGGTACCTCAGTGGCTTTCTTGATCATCTCGACGTGTTTGGCATTGACCCGAATTGCCACAGCTCCTCCGCGAACGACGGACGTGGCTAACGCTTCCATCGCGTTAGGGTGATCGAACAGCACATTGTAGTCGGCATCCGCGTAGCAAGAAACAATCAACCCTCCGCCAATTCGGTCGAAAAAAGTGTGTTTGTCCATCCTACCAGTTCCTGATCCTGCTCCAGTACTTGTTGAGGAGTCGTTCGTTGTACTCCATCCCGCCATCGAAATTGCCGCTGATGAAGACGGGCGGATCGATTCCGGCTTCCTTCAGGTTGAAGACAGCTTGGGTCATCATTGCATGAAGGATGTACGCGCCAGCGATTGTCGAGGTAGGCCCGACTTCGTGCGTCATTCCTGGGATCGGGACGCACACGTCCCCCACCCGACCGCAGTTATCTAACACCAAGTCTGCGTGATCCAACAGCAGTTTTCCTGAGGAATGTCGAGACGGCTGGCTCTTGCTGTAGATGACGGATGTGAGAGCAATGACGAAGTGGCCGTGTTTCTTCGCTTCCGAAGCCAGTTCCACGGGAGCGGCGTTCCGTCCGGCATTGGAGATAATAATGAACAGATCTCCCGGCCGCGGCCGCAGATGGTTGTAGAGCACCGGCCCAATTCCCTCCAGCCGTTCGAGAAAAGCGCTCTTGGTGACGGCGACGTTTCCCGCGATCGAAATATCGACTACGTGATTGATCGGAGCAAGCGTTCCCGCGCGGAAGAACACCTCTTCCGCAAGGAGATTGGAGTGACCAGCTCCAAATATGTGCACGATGTTGTCCGCGGCAACGGCATCGCAGATGCGTTGAGCCGCTTCCTCTATTCTGGTCCCTTGCGTCGCCTTGATCTCAGCAAGTATCTTATCAACCGCTCCGAAGTACTGTAAGTATCCTGGTTGGTTCATGATCCCTCCCTGTTGGGGTATGTGATGCTCTGCTTTACTTGTTCAGAGCTGCGTTCTTCAGCTCCAACGATCAACTTCACGACATCGTCAACGGTCACTGTATCTATAGCAACGTCCCCCACTTTCTTGCCTCGCCTGAGTACTACAACCCTATCGCTGACGGCGAACACATCGGGCATGCTGTGACTGACCAAAACGACGCCGATGCCTCGCTCTTTGAAGCGGATCAGCAAATCGAGAATCCGCCTCGTCTCCTTCACGGCCAACGCGGCTGTCGGCTCGTCCGCCAGAAGGATCCTGGGATTGGTGTGGACCACCTTGGACAGCTCGATCGCTTGACGCTGACCTCCGGAGAGATCGTGCACGCGCTTTCTAAGCGGCATTGATTCAATGGAAAGACTGTCCAGAACAACCCTAGCCTCCTCCCGCATCCGCCTGCGGGCCAGCATCCCCCATCGGGTGATCTCTCTTCCAAGAAAGATGTTGCTCGGAATGTCGAAGGAATCAACAAGAGAAAGTTCTTGGTAAACGATTCCAATTCCAAGCCTTCTTGCGTGCTTCGGGTTCTGGATGCCCACTTGCTCCCCTTCGATGAAGACCTCCCCTTCGGTAGGCTGGTATACCCCGGCGAGAATCTTCAACAAAGTTGATTTCCCGGCGCCGTTGTCTCCGACCAGTCCGACCACCTCTCCGGCATGCAGCTCAAAATCAACATCCTGCAAGGCCCTCACTCCACCGAACCGCTTTGAGATACCCCTCATGATTAAGACCGGCTGTTTGGACATTGCGCCTCCCGTTCGGTTGTTTGCCGTTTACTCTGCCTCCCATTCCGGTGCAGATACAAGTTATCCTCGCTTACCACGCGGTGGGCGCGCGTCATTTCGAACCCCTTGTCGAAGATAGGGCTAGCAGTACGATCAGCAGGCTTCCGAGAATAATTGACTCCCAGTACCACCCCAAGCCAACCATGGTGATGCCGTTCTTGATTAGTGCAATGAAGAACGCCCCCACGACACTGCCCAAAGCAGTGAGCTTCCCTTCACGAGCCACGGCACCCCCCAGGAAGACGGCGGCGTAGGTCGGGAGGAGCAAAAGCTCCCCGGCCCACACCTTTGCCGCCCCTAGGCGGCTGGTCAACAGGATCCCACCAAATGCGGCAAAGACGGCCGTGAACATGAAGAAGAGAATCCTGAAAGCGCCGACCCGGATACCTGAATACATAGCAGACCGGCGACTTGCTCCGATAGCGTAGCAATAATGCCCCAATTTCATGTACTGCATCAATACGAGGACGATTAGGGCTAATCCGATCATGGGAAAGATCGGTGTGGGAATAGGTCCTACCCACCCTTGGCCGAGGAACCGGTACAAAGGATTGATTTTCGTAATCAGCGAACCACCGCTGTACAACAACTCCCCCCCCTGCAACGCGAACATCATGCCCAATGTGGCAACAAAAGCCGGTACGCGAAACGCAACTACGACGATCCCGTTGAGGAGTCCGATGCAGCCGGCTACAAGAATGGGGATCCCAATGGCCAAGAACAGGGGGTAGCCTGAGGCTTGAAATCCACAGGCGAGAACACCAATGAAACCAGCCAAAGCGCCAATCGATAGATCGAACTCACCCTGGATAAGAAGCGGCGTCAATCCGAGTGCGAGGACCGTGAGGATACAGGCTTGACGTAGGATTGTAATAAAATTGGAGAGCGTGGCAAAACGACTGTTCAGACAGCCAAACACAACGACGATGGTCAACAGCGAAGCTATCGCAACGATCCGGGGGAGTTCGCGTCCCCATTCGATGCCCATTGCGTAGCCTCTGAGATTCCTCTTGAGCCCGGCGATTGGCCCTTCATTTTTTACGTGCACCGTAACTCCTGTTCGCAAGAAAGGCAGTCACCCTGATTCGAACTAACTAGAAGGTCTGCGGGGTTTTTCATCGTTTTCCCTGTCCTCTCATCGCTAATATCACGGCGAGAACCAGAATCACCCCTGTGGCTACATAGCGCCAGTACCATTGCAGATTCAACATCACGAGGCCATTCTGTATGAAGATGATGTACAGGACTCCCAAAAACGTTCCTTCCAGGGTGGGTTTTCCTCTTGTTCCCATCGTGGTTCCGAGGAAGGTAGCAGCAATTCCGTACATCAGGTGAACCGAGCCCGCATGGTACTGTGCCGAACCGAGCCGAGCGGTTAGGATAACGCCTCCGACCGCAGCGAGCAGGCCTGAGAGGAGATAGGCAATGGAGCGATGGATTCCTACGTTGATTCCCGATCGGCGTGCCACTTCCGGGTTCTCACCGATTGCATAGAAGTATCTGCCACTGGGGTAATTCTTTAAGAAGATGATTCCCAGAATGAGAAGACCTCCGCTGACGACCATTGGCCAGGGAATCCCCAGCAGAAAACCCTCGCCCAAGGTGATGAACGAGGCCGGCATGTCGGGATACAAACCCCTCGCCTTTGTGATGTATGTTTCCAAGCCCTCCAGCACGAACATTAAGGCCAACGTGGACAACAGGGAGTTAATCCGCAGTTTGACGGTTGTAATCGAATTGATGATTCCGACTGCCACGCCGAACCCCAAGGCGGCAAGCAGGGCAACGGGAAACGAGAAGCCGCTCTCAAACAGCTTGGCGACGTTGTCTTTTTTTTTTAATGATACGGCGCCCACCGAGAGGTCGAGATAGCCAGTGATATAGACGAAGGTGAATCCCAGAGCAAGAAGGACCAGAACGGAGGACTGTCGAAGAATGTCCTGCAGGTTACCAACGGTGGCGAAAAAGGGAGCTAGAAAAGAGAAGACCACGAAGGTGGCTGCCATGGAGACGACCGCCAAAACGGCCGCGACGACTCCATA
>CAZDDA010000204.1:0-4868 GCA_964504085.1 uncultured Thermotogae bacterium
GACCGGATGGATTGCTCGCCTGCTACCGCAAGGTGCACCTGTTCTCCAAAGAGAAGTCATGGTTCACGCCCGGTGATGTACCTTTCCCTGTGGTTGATATCGGTTGTGCAAAGATCGGCGTGATGATCTGCTTTGATCACCTCTTTCCGGAATCGGCTCGCAGCCTTGCTCTGAACGGCGCGGAGATCATCGCCCACCCGTCCAATCTTGTCATGCCGGCCTACGCGCAGCTAACGATGCGCGCTCGGGCGCTGGAAAACGGGGTGTTCACGGTCACTGCCAACCGTGTCGGCGTGGAAGCCCGCAGTGATGAGACGCTGCGCTTCACCGGGGAGAGCCAGATCGTCTCGCCGGCGGGAGAGATCCTTGCTCGCTCACCGGCCGAAGAGGAGGACGTACGGGTGATTGAGATCGACCCGGCGCAGGCCCGTGATAAGTCCTTGAACTCGATGAATGACCGACTGGCCGATCGGCGGCCTGACCTGTACGTGTGCTAGGCCGCTTTAGCCCTCGACCCAGCCCGGCACCACCGGGGGTCCATTGTCTAAAGAAAGGAGAGCGATTGATGATCGAGCCGGGATTGACAAACGAGAAAACTTGGCTGATTGATGAAAGACACTTGGCAAGCGCCTTTGGTAGCGGGTTGGTCGACGTGCTGGCCACACCCGTGCTCGTAGGATTCTGTGAACAGACCGCGCGCACTGCTGTCGATCCGCTCCTCGCCGAAGGCCAGAAAACCGTTGGGACGTCGATCACGTTGCGGCACACGGCGGCTACCCCACCCGGGATGAGGGTCACCGTACGGGCAAAGCTCGTCGAAGTCGAGCGGTGCCGCCTGCGTTTTGAAATCGAAGCCCGGGATGAGCAGGAGCAGATTGCCGAGGCGCAGCACGAAAGGTTCATCATCGATACAGAGCGCTTTGAGCGACGCGTTGCCGAAAAGAGTTGCAAGGGCGCATGAAGTCGCGGTTTCGGACGAAATAGGCCTCACTAAAGCCCCACAACGTCTTCACAATAAGCCCACATCCTCTCATTAGCATTAGTTGGGTGGAAAAAGAAGAGGGAACTCTTCTCGCTGTACCTCCTTACTGGACAGCCCACTACACCACCAGCCCGGAGAGGCCCCATGAGGGCCTCTCCACCTTCCTACCCACCGCCAACCGGCGGAAGCAGGGTGAGTCGATCCCCTTGGTGAAGGGTTGTGGCAAGTCCCTTCTTGAAGGAGACGTTCTCTCCGTTGATCAGGGCATTGATGTGCCGGTGGATCGCGCCACTCTCTGTGAATAGGCGCCTCTCTAGGTGCGGAAATCGACGGACCAGCTCCCTGAGGGCCGATACGACATCCGCCCCGGCGGGTAGCTCCAGGCTCAGCGTCGATGCACCGATTTCGTGCTTGAACGAAAAGGCGATCTCGAGTGTGATCGTCATCGTTTTTCGACGAGTCGACGCGAGATCGCGTTGTGACGGGCAATGAGTTCGTAGAGTGACTCGTCAACCAGTCGGCCGTCGCGCACCACAAACTCGCCGTTCACCGCGGCGAGATCCACGTGTTGCGCTGAACAGTGGACGATCGCCGCCAGTGGGTCCGCCTGTGCGCCGGCAAACTCAATTCCGGATAGATCAAACGCAATCAGGTCTGCGGCCTTTCCAACCTCAATAGATCCGATCTCATTGTGGCGACCGAGCACCCGTGCTCCGCCCATCGTCGCTAAATACAGCGCTTCTCGCGCAGACAGGGACTCGGCGCCGTAGCGAACGCGCTGCAACAGCATCGCTTGGCGCACCTCTC
Source organism: uncultured Thermotogae bacterium (assembly GCA_964504085.1). Classification (GTDB taxonomy): domain Bacteria; phylum Bipolaricaulota; class Bipolaricaulia; order UBA7950; family UBA9294; genus CAZDDA01. Next base: position 1,790 of record CAZDDA010000204.1, read on the forward strand.
GGATCATGTTCGACGTATCATTGCTCGCCGAGCCGTCTACCGCCAGGCTGACCTTCATCCTGGTCTTCATCAGCTCAGCGACTGGCGCAATCCCCGAGCCCAGCGTCATGTTCGAGCTCGGACAGTGGGACATGCCGACCCCCGCGGCGGACAGCTTTTCGATGTCCGCCGGACTCAGGTGGACAAGGTGGGCAAACCAGACGTTCTCTTGCAGCCAGCCCAGCTGTTCCACGTAGTCGACCGGCCGGGCACCGTGCGTCTCCAGACAAAACTTCTCCTCGTCCGCCGTCTCAGCAAGGTGAGTGTGTAGCAGCACCCGGTACTCGTCGGCGAGCTGCACGGATTCCTTCATCAGCGTGGGGGTTACCGAGAAGGGTGAACAGGGAGCAACGGCCACCCGAAGCATGGACAGGGGCTGTGGATCGTGATAGCGTTCGATCACCCGACGGCAGTCGGTGAGGATCTCGTCTTCTGTCTGGACCACGCTATCCGGGGGCAGGCCGCCGTCCTTTTTCGACAGCGACATCGATCCACGACAGGGATGAAAACGAACCCCGGCGCTCGTTGCCCCCTCCACTTCGGCGTCGAAGAGATCGTTTTGCCCCTTGGGAAATAGGTAGAAGTGGTCGGAGGTGGTTGTTGCTCCGGATAGGATAAGCTCGCAGCAGCCGATTGCCGCGCTCGTGCGCACCGCCTCCGCGTCGATTCCCTTCCACCGCTCGTACAGAAAAACGAGCCACTCGAACAGCTCGCGATCGGCGGCTCCCGGTACGTTGCGAAACAGCGTCTGATACAGATGATGGTGGGTATTGACGAAGCCGGGAAGAAGTGCTTTGCCCTCGCCGTTGATGACCTCATCGGCCGCGATGTCTGTTGGGTCGTCGCCGACTGCAGCGATGCGGTTCCCCTCCACAAGAACGTACCCGCCGCGGATCTCACGCCGGTCTTGATCCATTGTGGCTACTACGTCAAACCCTCTGAACAGTCTTCTGTTCATAATGCTAGGTCGATCTGATCGGCCGTTTCAAGGAAAGCGGCGAGGAGGCTGATCGTGGCTTCGAGATCGTCGCGATGGGCCATCTCCACCACCGAATGTGCGTAGCGGGTCGGAAGGGATAGGGTGATCACCGCCGCGCCCTCCTGGGCCAACTGTAGCGTCCCGGCGTCGGTCCCATTTCGTGGAAGGATCTCCATCTGGTAGGGGATTTTTCTGTCTCCGGCCAACGTGCGCATTTCCTGAACGAGGCGGGGATGGGAGATGGAAGCCGAATCGTTCAGCTTGATGCCGACACCGCTGCCCAATTGTGTCCCCTGTTGTGCATCGGGGACACCGGGCATGTCGGCGGCAACCGTTGCGTCGGGGGCGAACCCGGCGACGCGTGCGCCGCGGAGTCCGACCTCTTCCTGTGTCGTCCCGATGAAATACAGGTCGCAGGCGACCGTCTTGGCGCGTTTGATTGCCTCGATGCCGATGTACACCCCGGACCGATCGTCGAGAGCTTTGCCCGATACGACGTTGCCGTGGGTGAGGAACTCCTGTTTCAGTGTTACCATATCCCCAATCGTCACCAGCTTTTGCACCTGCTCTTCGGGAAGCCCGAGGTCGATGAACAGATCCTTCAGCTCGAGCGGATTCTTGCGCTCCTCTTCGGTGGGGATATGTACCGGCTTGCTTCCGATACAGCCGATCAGATCTTCGCTTTCGGTATGAACCACCACCCGTTGGGAGATAAGGCTCCGTGTGTCGAACCCGCCGCGGGGCTGAAACCGCAAGAATCCCGTGTCTTTCTCAATCAAGCTGACGATGAACCCGATCTCATCCATGTGAGCAGCGACCATCCCCGGTGTCTCACCTTTCCGATGAGCGATGGTATTGCCCAAGCGATCCGTTTTGAAGGTGTCCACATGATCGGTCAACGCCTCAGTGATGATGGACCGGATCTCCTTTTCCTGTCCGGGAGTCCCCGAGGCCTCGCTCAGTCGTTCCAGAAGATCCATACATCCTCCTTTGTGCTTGCGTGCCTGCATTGTACGGATACCGCCCATAGGATCAATCGTTTGCGATGCCATCAACCCCCGAGGTAAGATGATCCCATGATACCGCTTCGTGATTATCGGCCGAGTCGCACGTTTCCTGTGGTCACCGTTGCCCTGATTATCCTGAACCTGCTTGTCTTTCTCTATCAGGGGTATCTGGGGACGCAAGGGACGGTTCTAAACGACGGAATCGTTTGGCAGGACCGCGGGTTGGCACCGCCTGCGTTCGATTCGCGGAGCTATCAGACCCATCTCTTGGCAGGGGGATCATCGCGTCTCTATCCGCTTTCACGTGACGACTATTTCGTGGTTCAGTACGCACTAGTCCCCGCTGAGTTCCTCAAGGGTATTGACCTGCCGCCGACAATCCCCATTCCGATTTGGTTTACCCTCATTACATCGATGTTCCTCCACGGCGGCCTGGTACACCTGTTGGGGAACATGCTCTATCTGTGGATCTTCGGCGACAACGTCGAGGACGCAATGGGGCACGCCAAGTTCCTAGGGTTCTACCTTGTGTGTGGGGTGGCCGCATCGCTTGCACAAATTGCGATCAGTCCCAATAGTGGGATTCCCCAGATCGGCGCCTCGGGGGCGATTGCCGGTGTCCTTGCAGCCTACTTTATGCTCTTTCCCCAATCGCGTGTGCTTACTCTCATTCCCATATTTTTCTTCATTCGTCTTGCTGCGGTGCCGGCGGTATTCCTGCTCGGATTCTGGTTCATTCTCCAGGTGCTGAGCGGTGCCGGCTCGTTCGGCACTGCCGGAGGTGTTGCCTGGTTTGCACACATCGGGGGGTTCCTCGCGGGAGGGCTTCTTGTCTTCTTGTTCAAACGGCGTGGCGTTCCCGTTGTCCTGTGGCAGATGCTGCGGAGGGGACGCTGGTACTGACTTGTTGCATGTGTTCTCGATTCACTCTGCCATCAGGCTCTTCACATCGGCGAAGGAAACTGGTATGATAGGTTGTGGAATCGAAGATCGATAGCTAACCGTGGGGTGATACGTGATGAGATTAGGCAGAGGGGTAAGCTGGACGATCATT
>CAZDDA010000205.1:0-4841 GCA_964504085.1 uncultured Thermotogae bacterium
TACGGCCCGTTCTTGCGGACCCAAGCTGAGAAGCTCCTGGGAGAGGTACAAGGGGAACTGGTTGGCAGAGCTCCACTCTATTTGGAACGCCCCTCGAGCGTTTCCTCGATTGACGATAGTGAATGGATAGAGAATCTCTTTCCCCGGGGATACGCTTGCCCCATTCGGCGGTATGATCTCCACCTCATTCACCGGGACAACGCTGATCACTGCGTCCGCGGAAGCCCGATCCGTGGGATCAGTCTGTGAAATGGCTCGAAGCGTCACCGAATACTCTCCGGCGACCGCACCGGGAGGAACGCTTACCGTGATAAAAAGGGTTCCCTCCTCCCCCGCGGCCAATGAGAGAACCGTTGGCACACCGAGAAGCCCCCAGCCCTCCGGCACTTCGGTTTCGATCAGGAAAACCTCCGGTGCCGCTCCGTCGTTCAACACCGAGAACACATGCGTGACGAACTCTCCCGGACCTTCCTCCTTGATCGGTGAGAGGGCACTCACCCTCACTACACCTTGACAGAGTAATCCCACAAGCACAACAAACACAGCACTTAACAACAGTCCCTTGATACAACGTGATTGCACCCTCATCCCTTCGTCAGGCTAGCACCAAGTGTATACGAACGAAAGGACCGAAAAAAAGGGATCAGCGAACCTTTGTCGCGTGTGTAAGTGACACACGTTACACTACCCAGGAATTGGAGAACCCACTCTGGAGAGGTATTCGGTCGCTATTGATGGCGGCAGAGACTCGACCACCTGAAATCGCCCGGCATAAACATAACCCGTCCAAAAAGTTCCAGCTCTTTTGTTTATTCCTGAACAAGGCCCGCAAGAAACACTGCATCCCCGAAATCAACATCGCCGTCGGAATCGAAATCGAATAGCCGCCAATTCTCCTGAAATACAGGATTTAAGACATAATAACCGAACAGGCGTACATCCTCGATCGTGAACCTACCGTCCCCGTTGACATCCTCAAACAGACCATCTCCGTTCAAGTCCCTCGGCGACTCCTCTTCTCCAATGGAGAAAACCGCAACCTCGAGACTTCCGGATTTCACCAACGGGTCTACCCTTTGTCCTAGATCATTGGTCATCGGTTTGACGACCATTCCAATCGCAGTCTGTCCCAGTTGTATTGCAGAAAAACGAAGCGTAGCCAGAACCAGAGACTCAGCTCCCGGACGAACCTCGTCCTTCAAATCCACGACCCAGAACACGATCGAATCGGCTGATTGGCGCACGACCTCCAAATATCTTCGATCGATCGCCGCACTCTCTACACCCACTACCTGAGCGATGTTGCTATCCTCAACGAAAATGGCGACTTCATAGCTCTGAAGTCCTCCCGGGGCACAGGCAAGAACAAGATCGAGATCCACTTGTGGCTCAATCTTTATTCTCTTGTCCTCCAGACGCAAGACCGGAACCGATGTTGGTAATGTTTCCATCGCCGAAGCCAGTTCTATAGCATCATCAAAGTCCACCCGGCCATCCATATTAAAGTCATACATCCCATCATTTCCTTGTTTACTATCCACGGCACGGGCAAACAGGGCAACATCCTTCGCCGTGAACAAACCATCACCATCGATGTCTTCCCTTTTTCCGTCCCCATCGAGGTCCCGGGAAGAGTAGTCGAAGTGCTCCTCGGGGGCAGTGTCTTCTTGGGGTGTCGTTGGAGCCACTTCAGGTGTGATGTCTTGGGGTACTGCTGGAGCCACTTCAGGTGTGATGTCTTCTCGGGATACTGCTGGAGTCACTTCGGGAACAGGAACTGGAACAACGAAAAGTGTCCCCCCTTCAATTGCGGCTTCTTGCTGGGCTCCACTATCATTAATGAGAAGGTCGATCTTAATGTCAAAGCCAGTCGTTCCCTCTCTCACGCCAACGAAAGTGATTTCGGCGAGAACGAGATTCTCTGCCCCCGGTTCAATCAGACCCTCCAGATCCACGGCCCTGAATCTAACAGACTCTTCAGTCTGGCTGGCTACTTGAAAGAAAGTGCCACTGAGCACTCCACCACTTACCCCTTGCATTCGAGCAATGCTGGAATTCTCAATGGATATGGTGATATCGAATCTCTGAATCCCCTCAACGCTTCTAACAAGCATTAGATCCAGTTCAATCGCTTCTCCAACCTGGATCTCGCCTCCCTGAAACCTCAACTCAGCCAGCGTACTCGATTGCGCCAGAACTGGAAACGAGGATAGTCCGGTGCTTACGAGGCCTAGCGTCACGATGAACCAGGTAACCCACAAGATTCTTACCCGCGCCATTCGAATCATACTCCCCCTCACGCTTAAGATGAGTAACGCCTTCGCCACAATAGCGTTTGCTCAGAGTTCAGTCAAGTGCCTCTCGAATATCGGCTTTGGCGAGGAAACACTGCCAACCTTTTGGGCATAAGGTTCTCAAGATCCCTCAAGAAGTGCTTTGCAGCAACACGCAAGATTCCCGGCAGAATGATCTTCGCCACCGTCTTTCTGGATTCGCCACAGGGCGGATGCATCTACGTTTAGAGAGGCACAGGTACGTAGCACAAAAGACAAACCCGAGATGGACCCCGGTTTCGCCGTACTAGCCGGTCTCCTTCTCTTCAGCGACTGTCTTGAGGATGATCACGTCGTTGAAATCGACGACGCCGTCGCCATTATAATCAAACGCCTCCGCGTTCTCCTGCACCCCTTTGCTGTCAATGTAGAATCCTAGGAGGACAGGATCCTCGAGCGAAAGCAGGCCATCGCCATTGATATCCTCGTACGTACCGTCGCTGTCGAGATCCCGCGGAGGACCCGCAGACTCCCCGATGGGAACGAGCACAAGCTCTTCAACCTCAAAGACAAGTTGTCCCGCAACAAGGTAGTCAGGGTCGCCGATATCCAACACCGCCAACGCAAAGTAGCGCCCCGGCGGCAAGGAATTTTCTTGCCCAACAACGTTTTCGTAGCGAACGGCACCGGGCAGAACGTAAAATTCATCCACGCCGAGAGTCTGTATGATTTCACCGGTTCGATCAGTGATCTCCACCTGTCCACGCGGTCTCAGCTGCACGTTTCCCGAATTCACAAATGCGATCTCAAACGAGAGAGGGACGTCGTCGAGCTTCCTCACGCATCGTATTTCTCCTGACAGGACCTCGGTTCCGGGCACGGTTTCGTAGACCTTTATTCCGAATCGTTCGATGGCGAGGACAGTAGCTCCCTCGCGCTCTTCCGGTCGGGGCGACCCCTCGACGAAGATCATTCCCCAATACGCGCCAGAGGCGGCTTGTGGAACTCGAATGCTGAATGATACCTCCTGGGCTTCGCCCGCACCGAGTCGGAACCTCAAGGGGTCAACCTCCAGCCAATCACCGTTTGAGCGCGCCACTGTACCGAAGGTCCCTCCCGCCGAATCGAGGGCCTCGATACCGATGTGCGAGGAAAACACTTCATCGATCCGTAATCCTACAACGTCTTCTAGAATGCGTACAGCAAGCCGTACGGTTGTGGAATCTCCATCGGGCGACGCCCCGACGATCTCGCGAACGATCCGTACAGCTCCGTCCGTCGTGGACTGTGCAGGCTCACCGACTCGCGGCGGGAAAAGGAGCGTCTCACCAACGATCTCTCCTTGTGCAGACGGGCTCGCCACCAGGTAGTTTCCTGATACGGCCGTCTCCAATGCAGGAAGCTCAACTAGATAGGTGATCTGGAACTCATCTCCGGCATGAAACGCGCGCGGGAACAGCCAGCGGGCACCGTTTAACGGAAGAAAATCGTTCTCACCGGTGTCAGTGCGCAACCAATCGGTTTTGTAGACCTTGACGTCCTGTGGTCGTGTTTCATTATTCAGCACGCTGAACGAGTACTTCCCAACGCTGCCCGCAGGAAGACGCAGGTCAAACTCAATCTGTGAAATCTGAAGGGCCGATGTCAGACAGCCGGCAAGAGCGAGCACACTCAGCACCGTACTGACCTGCAGGATCCCTTTGCACATCACTTCAGCCCTCACTCCTCGATTCCCCCAATAGGAATTACACGATCTTCATGCTCTGTTTGCAACCAAAGATCCTTCCTTGGTGAGCACTTGAACGTCAATCATTGAACTCCAAAGCCCCTCATATCGACCCACCCTCGACCCTCCGGCAGGCGAACTCGCATCCTCGGAATACGACGCGCGCCTGGGCTTATTAAAGACTAGTCTGCGAAATTTGCGCTGCGCCCATTGACTGTGCTTCCAATACCCGGCACCACTCGGAAAGGGGCAAAAGATGATTGAAAGACTACCCACCAAGGAGTGAACCGAGAATACCCATACAAAACAAGACTCGGGGACCGGTGAGTATCCCCCACCGATCCCCAGAAGTCCTCTTCTTTTACCTACTTGGCAGTGACGGTAAAGGTGACGGTTACACTGTAGTCACCCGCATCCATCGAGCGAAGATCAAGCAGGGTGTAGCCAACACCAATCTCGGTGTCACCCTTACCCTCTTCAGCTTCCAGAGAGACCTGTAGATTCTCACTACCGGTTCCCGCTACGGAGTAGCTGAGCGCCCAGCTCGCATTGCTGCGAACAAACAGCGCGTTCGCCTTTGCATCGGCAACGGTATCCACACCAGCATCGATGGTTCCGAAGTCGTATGCACTATCATCGATCGTGATCTCGATAAACTCCTGGATTGTCCAGGTGACTTTGTCATCCGCACTGGTAGAATGCTTCTTGGCAAAACTGACCATCCCCAGCATTCCCACTGCCAAACCCAGCACCAACAGACCTACAAAAAGCTTACGCATCCTCATTAAAAGCACCTCCTAATGGTTGTTTCGAGCGCACCTAGTGGCCCGGCTACCATTAGG
>CAZDDA010000206.1:0-4838 GCA_964504085.1 uncultured Thermotogae bacterium
CATGCTGGAACTGACGGCATTGAGGAAGATGGAAGATGGGACTCGACATCTGACACGGCAGGCTCATCGGGGAGAAGGAGCCTCTGGACCGACGTATCGGAGGAGGTGCTGCCGCGCCAACTGTTCCGAATGTCGAATGAGGCTAGCTCAGTTCTTGAAGAGCAGGGCTACACGGTTCTCTACCTGGCACTGGGCTTCCTCAAGTGGCAGGAGTCGCCTTCGTCTGAGACGGTCCGCCTTGCCCCGCTGGTTCTCGTGCCGGTCGAATTGACACGGACAAAGGTTCGAGAAGCCTACAGGGTCAAGTGGACAGGTGAGGATGTTGGAACGAATCTCTCCCTGCAAGCGAGACTGGCGGATGCTGGTGTCGCGATTCCCGACTTCGAGATGCCTGAGGACCCAAGCGGCCTACGCGAATACTTCAGTTCCGTCTCCGAGTCCGTTGCAGAGAAGACCGGATGGACAGTGAAGGAGGACGCGTATCTCGGCTTCTTCAGCTTCACGAAGTTCGTCATGTACAAGGACCTGGATCCCGCGGGCTGGCCCGAGGGGGAGGGACCCTCTTCACACCCCCTGATCAGGGCGCTCTTCTCGCCAGGGGAAACCACGCAGTCAGGGGACCTGTTCCCAGAGGAGGAGGTTGATGAGCGACTCTCTTGGAGCAGTGTCTACCACGTACTCGACGCTGACCCGTCCCAGATTGCAGCTATCGAAGACGCGAAGGCAGGACTCAACCTCGTCGTACAAGGTCCTCCCGGAACGGGTAAGTCCCAGACCATCACGAACATGGTGGGTGAGCTGCTTGCCCATGGGAAGACAGTGCTCTTCGTTTCCGAGAAGATGGCCGCACTTGAGGTAGTGAAGCGACGGCTTGACGAGGTTGGTCTAGGGGAGTTCTGCCTGGAGTTACACAGCAGGAAGTCACGAAAGCGGGATGTTCTTGCAGAACTCGAGAAGTGCTTGAATAGACACGGCACTCAATCGCAACCTGACGACGCAGGACGCCGCAGTGCCCTTGTTGAACACATCAAGAAGCTCAACAACTACGCCCGTGATCTGAGAACGCCGTTTGGATCGCTACAGCTCTCGCCGTATCAGCTGTACGACAAGAGAGAAGCGGCAATCCTTCACTTCTCAGAAGCGGGACGCGAAGTGCCTCGCCTCACCCTAGATGAGTCGGAATGGTCTCACGATCAGCTAGCACGCGCCTCCCAGGAGCTTCACGCGCTTGCCGACCTTCTCGTGGAAGTGGGCCCACCTTCTGACCATCCTTGGACCGGTTGCAGACCAGGACCGATGCTGCCATACGAAGTCGATGAACTCATGAGTCGCGTGAAGGAAGCCATCGATGCAGTGCGGCAGCTTGGCGAGGCTGGACGAGAGCTATCCGCGCAGCTCGGCTCTCTGCCTCTGTCTTCATTGCAGGATGTCAAGTCCCAAAGAGAGTGCTTGGATCTCCTGCAGAGGTCCCCCTGGCTGCCGGCGACCACGCTTCTCTTGGATGATTGGGCCAACGAGACGAGGATCAAGGCCGCCTTGGATCTTGTGGACAACATACAGCAGCGCAGGGCTCACCTCAGCACGCTATTCACAGACGAAGCGCTGACGACTGATGCTGAGAGCATCCTAGCCCGCATGAGGGACGCAAGCTCAGGACCAATGCCCGTGCTCGCCCGGTCCTATCGTGAATGGAAGCGTAGCATCGCGTCTCTATACCAGCAGCGTCCTTCGCTATTCCATCGTCACTACGAGGAAGAGCTTACTGGCCTCGCCGAGTATCAACAGGAGCTAGCCGAGCTAGCGGAGTATGACTCAATCTGCAGCAGGTTATTCGGACACCTCTGGGAGGCCCCCGACTCCGATGTCGCGGAGTTGCGTAAGGCACTTGACTGGGTCGGGGAGTTCCGACGGTTCCTCGCAGAAGGCATCTGCACAGAAGAACTGGGACACAAGGCTGAAGAGCGACCTAGCGGTCAAGCGGAGCTGTATCTGAAGGTTCAGAAGCTCGAGGATCTTGCGGATGATGTCGAAGCAAGAGCATCCAGCCTGCTCACGGAACTACGTATCGACCCTCAAGTAGTTCTGGGAAGCTCCTGCTCATCCGCGAGGCTAGGCAGTCTCCTGGATCGACTAGAGCAATGGCATCAACACAGTCACAAGCTCCCCTTGTGGATCCGCTACCAGACCCTGAAGGGAAGCGACAAGCTAAGTTCGGTCCGGGAACTCGTTGAAGCCCTGGAGGATGGAAGGATTGAGAAGAGCGACATCGAGGCCTGCCTCAATCTCCAAGTGTCGGAGACTGAGTTGAGACGGGTCTTCGCTGAGAGGCAAAGCCTCCGTGAGTTTGAGGGCACTCTTCACGAGAGCGCTGTCGATAGATTCCGTCAGCTGGACAACGAGGTGATGACGGCCAGCCGGAGAGAGGTTTGCCAAGCGCTGAGAGCCCGACGTCCCCAGCTCTTCGGAGGAGTTGCCCGAGACTCCGAAGCTGGGATCCTGCTCCGAGAAGTGAACAAGAAGAAAAGGCACATGCCAATCAGGAAGCTGATGGAGCAGACGGGAGGTCTTGTACAAAAGATCAAGCCATGCTTCATGATGAGCCCGCTGTCAATCGCGCAGTTCCTTGATCCGCGCAGCGCGCGCTTCGACGTCATTATCTTCGACGAGGCAAGCCAGGTTCGGCCTCAGGATGCGATCGGCGCACTACTAAGGGGCAAGCAACTGGTCGTCATGGGAGACACTCGACAGCTGCCCCCGACCAGCTTCTTCGACCGGCTAGTTGAAGACGCAGACGACGAGGACGAGCAGTATACGGATCACCTCGGAGACATCGAGAGCATACTGCACTTATGCAGAAGGAGCTTCCCATCGCGGACGCTCAAGTGGCACTACCGGAGTCGTCATGAATCGCTGATCGCCGTGTCCAACCAGGAATTCTACGACAACTGCCTGATTGTCTACCCCTCTCCTGTCCAGGACACTGAAGACCTTGGCCTTCAGTTTGTGCATCTCCCAGACACGGTGTACGACCGCGGCAGGACTTCCGAGAATCGCCAAGAGGCTGTCGCAGTGGCGAGAGCTGCGGTTCAGCACTACAAGACCAGGCCTGATCTAAGCCTCGGGGTTGGTGCATTCAGCACGAAGCAGCAGAACGCAATCCTCGAGGAAGTGCAGAGAGAGCTCGAAGAGCATCCGGAAGTGGAGGGGCACTTCTCGCCTAGTCGCCATGAGCACTTCTTCGTGAAGAACCTCGAGACGATCCAGGGAGACGAGCGTGACGTTATCCTCTTGAGCGTGGGATACGGCTTTGACCGGTTAGGAAGACTCTCGCGGAACTTCGGCCCCCTGAATCACGAGGGGGGAGAACGGCGGCTCAACGTGTTGATAACCAGGGCGAGATCTCGGTGTGAGGTCTATTCGAACTTCCGCGCGGAAGATCTGCGCACTGATGCGCAGGCACCCAGGGGGCTCGCGGCCATGAAAGCGTTCATGCACTTCGCCGAAACTGGCGAGCTAGCTGAATCTCGTACAGAAGCGCGTGATTCCGACTCGCCGTTCGAGGACGCGGTGTGCGCTTTCCTGCGTAACGAGGGGTTCCAAGTCGAACAGCAAGTGGGTTGCGCTGGATACAGAATCGACATGGCAGTAGCTGATCCGAGAGCGCCTGGGAGGTTTGTGTTGGGCATTGAGTGCGATGGTGCTCAGTACCACTCCTCCCGAGTCGCAAGGGAACGCGATCGGCTTCGCCAGCTGGTCTTGGAACGCCTTGGATGGCAGATCTACCGAATCTGGTCAACAGACTGGTACACACAGAGGAAGGTCGCTCAGGAAAGGGTGCTACGTGCTGTGCAAGAGGCGATGTCGGCGTACTCTGGTCCTGCCAGCGAACGTTCCGGAGACGATACCCATTTACCCCAAGCACGTGTTGAGGTACCTTGGAGCCCGCCGAGTGGCGCCCGCGAGGAGCCACCTGGAAAGCGCGATGCAAGTGACGGCAACCTTGCCGGCGAACTCCCGACGGAGTGCTACGTAGTCTGCGAATCCATCGGGATCTCGATGCACAACGATATCCATGCTACGCCACGAACGGACTTGGCACACGCCGTTTCAAAGGTCGTTGAAGTCGAGGGCCCCATTCACGTAGACGAGGTCATACGGCGCATCCGGACTCTGTGGGGGCTCAAGAGATCAGGACGGCTGATTCGCGAAGCGGTAAGGCGGGGAGTCCGCCTGGCCTGTTCCAGCAGTGAATACCCGGTGCGTCAGCAAGGAGACTTCCTTTGGAGGGAAGAACAGAGGGAGTGCAGCCCGCGATGTCGACAGGAGAGGGAGCTTCTCAAGATTGAGCTGATCAGTGACGAGGAAATCGGTTCCGCAGTCGTTCGTACCCTCGAACTGCAGTATGCGTCGCCCCGAGAGGCGATTGCTCCCACTGCAGCTCGGCTTCTTGGGTTCCAGCAAACAAGCGAACAGATTCGCTCCAGAATCGGCCTTGCTGTCATGGAGCTTCTCAAGCAGGGCAGAATCGCTGAGAAGGAGAGCGGGATTCTCGACCTCAAGGGAGACGAGCCGGGCAGTTAGACTGCAATCAGATGCGCACCTGTTCACGATTCCTTCGGCGAATCACCGCGATTCATGACGCGCGGAGTTCTCCAAACGTTCACCTCAGGTCTCCCCATCAAGGCGAGTCCCTTGGGTAGGTGAAGCGCTGAACTGCAGTCGAAAAGGCATCTTCAAGCCCAGCTGCAGCTCAGGACGAAAGTTCTCCAATCGTTCACACCGGCTCCACCAGATCATGAGAGGCGCCGGCTGATGGACAATCAAGCGTTTGCTGGCGC
>CAZDDA010000207.1:0-4812 GCA_964504085.1 uncultured Thermotogae bacterium
TATTGAGGCGCTGGAATCCCTCGAACGACGTGCTACCTTTGAATACAAGATAAATAGAAACCTGCCGGCGCATTGCCGGCGGGCGGAGCGATCATGAAAAAAGTCTTAATTGTTGCAACAGTTCTTCTCATCACAGCCCTTGTGGTCTACAGTGAAGATACCGAAAAACCGATCGAGTGGACTTTCAGCGGAGAACTCAACTTCGAACCGAGTGTCCTGGATGAGGATCCGTTCCTGTACGACAACCTCCATACTTCTCTCAGCTACAGCCACGATTTCTTCTATACGTTCGTCGATTTTTCGCTGCGGAACGACAAACGCTACTCTCCTTCCGAAAAATATTGGCTCGGCCACTACTTTTACTTGAATGAGGGAGGCACGATATTCACCTTCGATTTGATCGATTTGAAACTAGGAAGATTCCTGCATCACGATATCATTGAATCGCCGTATTCCCTAGCGATCTCTTCACAGGATCTGAACCGGGAGTACTGGCGCCCAGGGCTACCCGCCCTTCAGGCGGACTTTACGTTTGAAACCGAGAATTTTCTGTTAGAAAGCCGCTGGTTCAAGCTGAATTGGAACTCATCTGTCGTTACTCCCGAGTTTCCATCCGGCTACCCGGATCGGGGAGCCAACTATAAAGTCTACGCCCTAAAGTTCGGCGATATGCGCTTCGGTTTTCAGGACAGCACCGTGTACGTTGGCCGGGTGTTCGATCCTGAGTACTTTTTCAGCCCGATTCCCAACGTGGGGCACCAACTGATCCGTAACGACGGAAAGCCGTGGTCGGAAGAATCTAATGATAACTCCCTGGTCACTTGGTTCTACGATTGGCAAACACCAAAGTCCTATTTGTACGCTCAGTGGCTTTTGGACGACATCAACCTCGACTTCCTCATACCAAAATTCATGGAAGACGAGTGGGGCGGGCAGAGAATTCCTCAGAAAACTGCATGGTCGTTGGGGGGATACTATAATTTCTCCTTCGGGAGATTGGGATTCTACCATGCCGGGGCTACGAAGTACACCTTCAGCCCGAATACCGACTGGGTGGATCTGCCCTATCAGTATTCCTACTATCCGGATGTTTCCTATGTCACGAACGATCTTCATGTCACACCGGGAGCTGAGATTACCATCGATTACATGGACAATTACATCGGCTACAAATACGGTGAAAACAATATCGCGTTTTTGATCGATTACGGGAACGTATTCGGACCTGTAGCGTTCAATGCGTGCCTGGAATACGTCATTTCCGGGAGCAAGTCCCCAGCGAATCCCTGGCATGAGTACACGACGGTGGGCGACACGGGAAGAGACACGAAACTCCTGGATGATCCTGTGCTGGAACATACAATAGCAGCTCAGATTCGCGCTCTGTGGATCTGGCGAAATTTCACGTTCTATTCACAACTACGGCTAGGTGGGAAATTCAATGAATTGGCCCTGGAGCCTGTCTTTGACGGCGGACTTCCTATCTATCGCCCGCAGGAAGGATCGGACCGACTCATCTACCAGGTCAAGATCGGAGCAACCTACCGCTTCAACTTCGGGCACTGAAGTTTTTTGGGTTACCCTGAAATAGATTTTCGGGTTGTCTGAATGCCAAGCCTGGAATTATGGCATATACTGATGGAGAGATAGCATAAGGCAGGAGGAACGGATGAGAAAGACGATTCTAATTGTCGCGTTGGTTGTCGCCCTCGGAGCGACCTCAGCGTCCGCCCAAGATGATCTGCTAAATTCGATCGGGGCTCTGGGAGCGGGGTATATGTACACATCCTATCTTGCCATCGGAGCCGTGGCGGACGGTCATTACTTCGAGGTCTACGACGACGAAACCACGATGCAGCTGATGGAGGAGATCAAGGGCATTGCCAACGGAACCAGTTATTCGCTACTACAACTGCTGGAAAACGAGAACCTTGCGATAGAGGATTTCAACTTCATCAACGATGATGATCGCGACCCTCGGATTGCTCTTCCAAGAGGCGGAGAGCTATCAGGAATACGTGCAGACTGGAGAGGATCGGGAGGCCACATTATACGACAATTACCGAAACAACGCCTGGGCCAAGATCACCGACCTTCTGGGGATCGAGGAACAGGCAGAGGAATAAACAATACTGCTCTTCCGAGGTGTTTATGATTATAGAAGAAAAAGCCTATGCTAGAGCCGGATTAGTCGGAAACCCCTCTGACATTTTCCACGGTAAGACGATTTCGTTGCTGTTCGATCGTTTCGAAGCCAAGGTGGTTCTGTACGAATCACCGGAGTTGGTGATCGTTCCCAACTATCGCGACCAGAGCCGCTTCGGCAACCTGGAACAGCTCGTCTCATATAGAAGGCAATTCGGCTACTACGGCGGCATCCGCCTGATCGAAGCGGCGATCATTCGCTTTCGGGAGTACTGCCGTCAAAACGGCATCCTCCTGGCCCAAAAAAACTTCACGATCGAATACTCCTCCGATATCCCCTTCGGCGTGGGTTTGGGAGGCTCCAGCGCCATCGCCCGGGCGGTTCTCTCGGCGCTGATGCGTTTTTACGGACTGACGGACAAGGAGATTCCCCGGCAGATCCAGGCCAACCTCATATTGGAAGCCGAAACCGAGGAATTGGACATCAGCGCAGGACCTCAGGACCGGGTGGTCATGATCTACGGGGGTTTGGTGTACATGGACTTTACAGAGCAGGCGTACGCGGAAAACCAGGGTATGTACGGGTGTTATGAAAAGCTCGGGCCGTCTATCCTTCCACCTCTGTTCATCGCCTACAAGCAGGAGCTTTCTAAATCTTCGGGGAAGGTTCACAACATCATGCGCTACCGAGCACAGGTGGAGCACGATGCCAAGGTATTGGAGGCAATGCGCAAGAAAGCGGAGCTGGTGGATGAGGCCAGAGAGGAACTGACCAAGGGTAATAGCACGGCCCTGGGACCGATTCTCTCCAGAGATTTTGATCTGCGCCGCTCCGTGTATTCTATCAGCCCGGAAAACCTCCTGCTGGTGGAAATCGCCCGTGGACTGGACACCCATGCCAAGCAGACAGGATCCGGGGGTGCGGCGATCGGCATCTACTACGACGAGGTCCACTACCAGAAACTGTCGGAAGCCTACGCGGCCAACGGTTTTTCGGTGTTCAAAGTAAACGTCGTTGACTACTAAAAAAGACCATTGAAAGCTGTAATTCTTGCAGCCGGCTACGCTACCCGGCTCTATCCCACCACTAAAGACACCCCGAAAACCCTCCTGCCCATTGCCGGAAAATCGATCCTGGAATACACGGTCGCGCAGATTGCAACTTGTCAGGACATTGACCGGATCTATCTGGTCACCAACAGCCGCTTCTACGGAAACTTCCGCGGTTGGCTGGACACATACACATCTGGCGGATCTCCCAGGTATTCAGCGCCCGAAATCGTTCTGATCGACGACGGTACACGGGACAACAGCGAACGCTTGGGGAGCATCGGCGATCTGCAGCTGGCCATCAAGACACAGCAGCTGGATGACGACCTGTTGGTCATCTGCTCCGACAAGATGTTTGAGTTTAAGATGTCTGATTTTGTTGAATTCTTCCGGATGCGTGGGGAGGCGGTGAACGCCTGCTTCGATACAGGCGATCCGGAAGCGGTTAGAGGGAAGCACGGATGCGTGCAACTGGATGAGAAAGGAAGAATCCTGGAGTTCCAGGAAAAACCGCTGGAGCCCAAATCAACGGTCCAAAGCATCGCGTTCTACATATATCCCCGGACCTCTCTGCACCTTGTAGGGAAGTACCTCGAAGGCGGGGGAACTCCTGATGCTCCAGGATTCCTGCTTCAGTGGGTCTGCCAGAGGATTCTCGTGTATGCCTGGGTTTTCACCGAACCGTGCTACGACGTGGGGACACCAGAGTCCTACCGGCGGGTGGATCGGCTGTACAGATCGCGGTTATTCGGTATTACCTGAAGGCTGCGATCACAACTTAACAGATCTATCAGTATCACTTCTGACGGCTTCCAAATCGATCTTTAATCCGTCGAATGTGCCCTCCCCTCAACCCAGTTCTTTCACCTCACAGCCAAGTTCGAGACACCGTGTGGTCTTTCGATCATCTAAAAGACAAAAGCAATTGACTATTGCAAAGGGCTTTCCCACCGCAGTGCGAGTGCGATTGCGTTCAGAACGAGCATTCATACTGCCGTATTTTTGCCCGGGAATCGTCGTTCACCTTGCGGAATGAATAGTCTATAGATAGAATAACGGACATGTCTGGTTTCGATCCCGTCTCAACTGGACGTACGCCATCACGGAGCCGTAAATCTCTTAATTTGGTACTCCGCACAGCGTGTATTGCAGGTGTATGCATTCTTATCGCTCTATCCTGCAATCTAGGCTTTGATCCATCAACATGTCGACCACCTTTCATCATATCCCCGCCCGACCCAACGACCGACTATCTCCGTTTTTTTGCTGTTGGTGATACCGGTTCCGGAGACGCCGGGCAAGTCGCGGTCGCAGAATCTATGGCCGAATTTCAAACTGAATTTGGAGCGTCTTTCACACTACTCCTCGGAGACAATTTTTACCCAGACGGTGTGACCTCGACATCAGATCTACAGTGGCAAACCAAATTCGAACAGATGTATGACCCGGTTGGACTCGATATTAAGTTTTACGCAGTCCTGGGTAACCACGACTATCATAAAAATGCGATCGCTCAGGTTGAATATACGAGTGAAAATCCGGAATCACGCTGGAAGATGCCCGCTCGCTACTATACTTTCACAGAAACACTGCCCGACTCTACAATAATCCAGTTTT
>CAZDDA010000208.1:0-4806 GCA_964504085.1 uncultured Thermotogae bacterium
GTCCATGTACACAATGTCTTGAGCATCAGAAAGGCAAAAGCCTGAAACATGGGTGGTGTGACCTGCCCCCCTGGGTGTACCACTGCCCAGCGAACCAACCAAGAACTACCAGGATTCAGACCGCGTGTGACAAGGACAGAGCTTCACGATGCCAATGGCAAGAAGGGATATCGAGGCTGTTCAACCCGTTCGAGCAAGCTGCTGAGTGTGACTACTTCTCCCAGTGCCGGCTTGGCGTGTCGAAGTAGCTTTCAAGCGCCTTCTGGGTGACGAAGTACTTCAGTCCTAGCTTGAACGCTTGCAGCTTCCCATCGCGTATGTATTGACGCAGGGTCCGTTCACTGGCTTTCAACTTACCGGAGGTCTCGCGCAAATCGTAGGCAACCATATCGCTAATCTTGACCATCTTCTCCCCGCTTCATCTTTGGAATCTTTTTTGACGGTTTCTGTAGAGTGGGCCGCTGTTATACACTCAGTAAGGCGATGCAAGGTTCCCTCTTCACACAATCGTCTTCCAGGTACCATCTTTCTCGAGCCAATGAGCGGCCATTGATATCGCACAGACAGACATTTGACCTAGTGATCGAAGGGATCAAAACGGACAACTGGTACCCCACCTTACTTTGCAACGTAGATGTCGAGGATGTCGCGCAGCATGGTCGCCGCCGATGGGAGCGGCGTGGGCTCGTCGATGATTGCGGTGATTGTTCCGTAGATGTCGGTGTGGTAGACGACTCCCAGTTCGTGTGAACCGAGTCGCCCCAGCGGATGCGTCTTTGGGAGGAACTCCGGCCCGACGCGCAGGGCATAGTTGCCGTCCTCGGTGCGCTCGGCGACGGCAAGAAGTCGGATGATCTTTCCCCGGTCGACCTGTCGGCGGATGCTCTCCACAGAGATCGCGGTGATGCCTTCCCTGGGGACCTCATCCAGCCGTGCAGGATAGTCGAGCACGGCATTGGCCAGAATCACCAGCTTGGCGGTGGCGTCCCAGCCGTCAACGTCCCAGCTCGGATCGGCCTCGAGATGTCCGCTTTCTCTGGCGCGTGCGAGGGCATCCTCCCTGCTTGCACCCTTGGCAAGCAGGTCCAGAATGAAGCCGGTAACGACGTTTGGAACCATCTCAACGCGCTCGATCGTCGCACCGCGCAGATCGCGCATCCCGAGGTAGAGGGCGGGCAGGCCTCCGGCCACCGTACCGTCGAATCGAAGAGCGGCGCCGTGTGCTGCGGCCAGGTCAACCAATTCTCGGTAGGCGAGCACGATCGGTCCTTTGTTGGGGGTGACGACGTGCATGCCTCTGGAAAGTGCAGTGCGAATGCACGACAGGCCCGGCTCTCCGCCGGCATCGAGATTTACCGGAGAGGCTTCACACAACAGATCTGCCTCGATGTCGCGGACAAGGTCGATGGCTTGCCCGTGGCCGCTTCCCGCACCCGGAATCTCGCCGACCGAGCCTCCCTGCTCCTTGATCGCAGCGATGATCGCAGAATCCAGACCCGCCGGATCGCTGGCCACGCCGCGCGAGTCCGCCACCCCGACCAGCCGAAACTCAAGGCCATAACGGGATTTTAAGTGTGCTGCCTTGTCCGCCAGAAGCCGGGTAAATCGCCGGCCCAGATTGCCTACTCCTACCAGCACGATGTCTACGGTGTGCGCCTCCACGTCAAACCTCCCCGATGGTCGATGGGCTTGTTTGTACCGCGGTTCCGGCTCGTCGTCAACGTGTAAGCGGCCGACTGCCAACGGATTTCCCGACAGCGGCGAGGAAATGCTTGGCTGCCTGGGCCTTGGTTGGTTGTGAAACGAGCGCCGGCATCGGTATGCTATGTGGTCAGGCATCGGTGCGGACAGGGTGGGCTGAGAAATGGACAAAGCGGAACTACGACCTCTGGTCCTCGAGGTGTTGCGCCGCGAAGGGCAGACGCATCTTCACGCCATTGATCACGAGATCAGGCGTCTGGCTCCGGAGTACCAACGGCAAGACATCCTGGAGCTGCAGGAGATCCTCTGGGAGTTGCTCCTGCAAGGCGTGCTGGCGCCCGGCAAGAACTCACTGAATCTCAACCTGCCGTTTGTGCACGTAACGGAGTACGGAGCCCGCTGCCTTGAGGAGGACGCGCTCGTCCTCCACGATCCCGACGGGTACTTGGAGCGGTTGGAGCCGCACGTGAGCGATCCGCTGGATGAGGTCGTGCGGGAGAGCGTGAGGGAGAGTCTGCTTGCGTTCCTTTCGGGGCGCTTCATCGCGGCTGCGGCAATGCTGGGGATGGCGGCCGAACGATGTCTCGATCTGGTCATTGCAGCCTGCTTGGAGGCAGTTGCCGACCCGTCTCGCAAACAGGCCTTTGAAGGGGCCGTGAACGATGCGGCCGGAAGGATCAGGGATCGTTTTGACATCGTTAGAAAGGAACTTGCGGCACTCTCTCTTCCCGAGGAGCTAAGAGACGGCCTTGACCCTCTGTGGTCTGGACTGTCCGGCCTCGTGCGTTACACCCGTGGTGATGCAGGACAACCCGTGGTGCGGGCCGTCGATCGAAGTACTGCGCACGCCAACCTGCTGCTGTTTCCTCAGTACTGCAAGCAGGTCTATGAGCTGATTGGCCACCTCAGGACAAACCGGCCCTGAACCGCGCTTGTCACCCTGAAGCCGGTTCATCGCTTGGTCTCATCGTGCGTCCGGCAGCGTTTTGGCGATAGCAAGCATCCTGTGGCTGTCTTTCAGTGAGGTGGGTATGCTGTGGCACTGTTCTCCGGGGCAATGCGGTTGGTGGGTGGTGTCCTCCTGATCCTGCTGAAATCCACGATATTGCCGAGGCCAACCCAGGACGAGTGGCGAGCCAGCAGCACAGATTCGGTGCTTTGGTTGACGCAACGGGACCCCTCCGGCATGATAGAGCTCAATATAGTGGGGTTGCCCCAGAGGCAATGAGACACCTCCGCGCCCGGGGATACATCGACTAGAATGGGAGGAGACGTTGACCCAATGACTAGATACAAACTGATTGTCAATCCGACTGCCGGTCGAGGAGCCGGAGAACGTTCGGTGCCCCTCATCGAAAAGACACTTCGTGGCTACGACCTCGATTTCGATCTCGTGCGCACCGAGGAACCCTGGCACGCAGCACACCTGGCCGAGCAGGCCGTCGCCGATGCATTCGATGTCGTTGTGGCGGTGGGTGGAGACGGCACGGCCAACGAGGTCCTAAACGGCCTGATGCAGGCAAAACAGGCGGGAGTGGGAAGTGCCGCCATGGGAGTGTTGAGTGTCGGTCGAGGAAATGACTTCGCCTTTGGGGTCGGTGTGCCGCGCGATCTGGCGACGGCCTGCCGAGTGCTGACGCAGGACACTCGGAGGTGGGTCGACGTCGGCCGTGTCGCGGGCGGGGAGTATCCCCAGGGTCGCTACTTCGGTAACGGTATCGGGATTGGGTTCGATACTGTCGTTGGCCTGGTGGCGCAGAAGATGAAGCGGCTGCGCGGCTTCTTCGGTTATTTCGTGGCGACACTGAAGACGGTCTTCCTGTACTTCCGTGCACCGACCGTACAGATTACCACGGACGAAGAGACGACGACCCAAGCGGCGCTGATGGTCGCGGTCATGAACGGGCGTCGCGTGGGCGGCGGGTTCATGATGGCGCCACAGGCGAAGCTCGATGACGGTATGCTCGACTTCTGCATCGCGGACCAGGTGAGCCGGGCCCGTATCTTCACACTCATTCCGCATTTTATGAAAGGCACGCAGGCCACGCAGCCTGAGATAAGAACAGGACGTACGCGCAGCGTGGTCGTGACCGCTGTGGAAGGCGTTCTTCCCGGGCACGCCGACGGCGAAACACTCTGTACCGAGGGTAGGAAGCTGAGCATCGAGCTTCTGCCGCGCCAGCTGGAGGTCCTTGTTCAGCCGCCGGAGACCGGCCAATGAGCCTGACCAAGCGCGTTGTGGACGGGATTGTTGGCGGCCTGCTGCGCATACTCTGTCGGGTGGACGGCGCGCAGTTGGAGAAGGTAGCGGCGGAGGGACCTCTCATCCTGGTCACAAACCACGTCAACTTCCTGGAAATCCCGGTTCTCCATATACATCTACGTCCCCGTCCGGTGACCGGCCTGGCCAAGGTCGAGTCGTGGGACAAGCCCGTCGTCCGCTTTCTATTCAACCTGTGGGGAGCGATTCCCATACGGCGGGGCGAAACCGATCGAGCCGCTCTCAGGCAGTGCCTGGCGACGCTGGAGCGTGGGTACATCCTTGCCGTTGCGCCGGAGGGAACCCGTAGCGGCCACGGCCGACTACAGCAGGGGCACCCTGGGGCAGTGATGCTGGCGCTACAGAGCGGCGCACCGTTGTTGCCGCTGGTCTTCTACGGCGGCGAGACCTTCTGGCAAAACTTGAAGCACCTGCGCCGCACGTCCTTTCACATCGTGGTGGGCAATCCGTTTCGAGTGCACGTCGGCAACCAGAAAGTGAGGCGCGAACTCCGCCGGCAGATCGCCGATGAGATCATGTATCAATTGGCTGCGCTTCTTCCTCCGGCCTATCGAGGGGTGTATTCCGATCTGGGAGCGGCCACGGAGGACTACCTGCAGTTTGCCTCCCCGGCGACGAGCAATCTCCGTTGCGTCAGCGGGTAGAGTGGTTTGGGGTTGAAAGGCGGCGGCTCGGTGGAAGAGGCTGCGTGCAGATTCTTCCCCAACGGACCGCACCGGGCGTGTTCACCTGAGGACGCCGTATGCCGGGATATTGATTCTCGTGCTCGCGGGCGTCGCTTCTCTCATCATCGTGTACATGGCGATGCGCAGCCGGATGACAAT
>CAZDDA010000209.1:0-4805 GCA_964504085.1 uncultured Thermotogae bacterium
GAGCAGGTCTGGAAGAAGAAGTCGAGCACGACGACCTGTCCGAGGTACGTCGACAATTCTGCCACGTCGCCATCGAGCGTCGGGAGGGCGAACTCCGGAGCCCGATTCCCGACCTGATTCCCGACCGGCGCTGAACTGGAAGCAGGCGCTCGCGGCGATGGGGATCCGCCCTGGCTCGTTTCGTCGCGCTGCTCCAGTTCGCTCAGGTCGATCCGCCGCGACGTGATGTGGGACGCCCCGTCCTCGTCGACGACCACGAGGGAGACTTGATACGCGTCCACGCGTGGATACGTGTGCTCCACTTGGGCTCCCGAGCCGGATGTCCCGTCGCCGAACGACCACTGGTACGAGACGATCGTTCCGTCCGAGTCGGCGGACGGGGCCCCATCGAGGAGGACGGTCGTGGAAGCAGCTTCGCTAACGGTGTAAACGTGAAACGCGGCCACCGGCTTCGCGTTCGCAGCGGGCTGGATGTCGGTGCTCCCGCCCGATTGCCCGACTGTTGGGGCGGCGAGTGCGACAAACAGTCCGAGAGCGGCCAGTGCGATTCCCCATCGATGGTTTCTCATTCGCAAATCCCCTCGCTTCCACGTGTAATTCTACCGCATCCGAAGTGAGCGATCGGCGAAGGCACCGGTCGTCCTGTGCGGCTCCGGCGTCGAGATGTGAGCCGCGACCGGATTGCCGCGTTTCGAAGACCTGAGTATGCTCATCCCATGAAGACGATGCCGTACGTCTACTGGCAGCACGAGGACGCATGGATCGGGTACCTGCAGGAGTACCCCGACTACTGGACCGAGGGCGAGTCAAGGGACGAGCTGGAAGAGAATCTCAAGGACCTCTGGCAGGATCTCACGAGCGGTGCGATTCCCGAGGTCCGCCGCGTCGCCGAGCTTCACGTTTCATGAAGCGGCGTGACCTGATCCGCCAGATCGAAAATCAGAGTTGTGTCCTCATCCGGCACGGCGCCCGACACGACTGGTATCAGAATCCCAGGACGAAGGTCTCCCAACCGGTACCTCGTCATCGCGAAATCAAGGAGCCGCTGGCGAAGCATATCTTGAAGATGCTGTCGGACTAGTCTTCTTCCGGCACCTCAGGCAGCCTCGGCGTCTTGCGGATCTCGCTCGTCTCGGGGCGCCGGGCCAAGGTATCGATCGGTTCCTCTTCGGGCAGTTCCTTCGACTCGCTGGTCAGTTCCTTGAATCTGCGCAGCGAAGGCATGAGGCGGGATTGCAGCGAGGGAATGGCCAGATTATAGATTTCGATTGACTTCCCCATGTTCTTACCGTGATTGGTGAGGTAGGAGAGGAAGGCCACTACGCGGTCAGGTAGTTGCATGTTCGAGGCAACTATGGTAGTTCGGTGATCGCTAGTCTGTCGCCAAGTTGGTCTCGCAGTCCCTCGAACAGATGCTTGATGTGGTCATCCATTGAGAAGTAGAGGATCTGCCAGCCGGTCTTGACCAGACTGACAGTGTGTGCAACAAGCCTCTCTCTGCGCCGCCAGTCGGAGTGCTGGAATGCGTCGTCAAGGATGAAGAATGCGGGTACCCCACCCAACGCCATTGATGCGAAGCCGGCCCTGAGCGCAAGGTGGATCTGCTCCTTCGCACCTGTGCTCAGATCCTTGAGGGCGTACTCATCGTCCTCGTCTGACATGACAAGCAACCCACCACTCTCATCGAGTCGGATCCCGGTGTAGTGTCCCGCCAACTCCCACAGAGGCTTGAGGATCTCTTGTTGTTGGAGGCCTTCTGCGATCCGGCTGTTCTCCTCTTCTCGGAGCTCGCCTATAGCCTCGAACACTGCTATCTTGGCCAGGATCTCTGCGGTGATGCTACGGTACTCACGCGCTTGCTGCTCTTGGTGGTCCCGAAGCTGACTAATCAGCTCCTCCCACGATGTGGAATCTGATCCTGTCTCTTGCGCCACACGCGTCTTCAGTTTGTTGAGATCCTCCACACGCTCAGTGAGAGCGTTTCTGACGTCTTCGAGTTCTTCATTCAGAGCCTTGAAGCGTCCGGGATCCCACTCCGCACCGACCTGCGCATCGAATTCGTAGTCCTCCTCAAGTACACCCAGAGCTGCCAGTTCTTCCTTCTCCGAGCTGATATGGTCTTCAACGTTCTGGATACTCTTCCTCAAGCCTGCAAGTGCGTCTTCCCAGGTCGCAATCGGTGAAGCCTTGCCGGTGAAGCGATTGAGGTGGTCCAGAATCGATCGTTCTTCAACCTCGACATCCACGGTAAGCTTACTGACGTCATGCTGCAGGGCTCGTGCACGGCCGGGGACGTCTCCTTGCTGATCTAGTTGCGACTGAAGCGATGCCCTGCTCGTGATCTCCTTCCCAAAACGCAAGCTGAACTCCCTCTTGAGGCTCTCCATCTCCATGTGGGTAGCCGGGCTGGACGCGATCCGTCTCGTGCGGAGGAAGTAGAGCCCGAGGAATACGACTGAGCTGGCGGACAAGACTAGAAGGGGAAGCTTCAGTCCTAGGAAACCTGTGACAGCTGCGCACACGAGACAGATCAGAGCTAGCAACGGCCACCAGGCGCTTGTCCCCGGGGATGCGTGCTTAGTCAAGATCTCCTGGTACTGCTCGAGAGCCCTCTTCGTCCAGAGATACGCGGATTCTGCTTCGCTTGCCCTAGCCAGCTCCGCCTTCTTTCCACCTAGCTCTGCAACGTTCCTTTCGTACACACGGGCTTCCGACTCCAGTTTCGATAGCTCCGCCTCTTCTGGCAGTGCTTCCAGTTCGCGCTGCAGAGCCAGGAGCTTCTTGTGCAGCTTCCCCGCGTAGCACCGCTTCGCCTTGGCTAGTTCCTGCAGTTCGCCCTCGATGGCTTCTTTCTTGCGGTTGAGGTTGGAGACTTCGCCGAGGGCGTGGCTCTTCTCAACGTCATTCAGAAGCTGATCGATGCGCTTGCGGCGCTGTTCGGTGGCGGTGCGAGCCTTCAGCTCGCCCCGATGGTCCCCGGCAATCTGCTGGTCTCCCACGTTTGCCTTCTGCAGTGTGCTGGAGATTCGGTCAGCGATCGTGTCAAGGAGACCTTCACCGGAGAGATAGTCCTTGACGACTGTGCGACCGACTCCGTCTGGTTCTTCGGCCAACTTAGTCTCTCCAGCCTTCACGACGAGCAGCCGCGAGAAGCTCAGAGGTAGGCCAGCGCTCTCCTCCCAGTAGTCCTCCAGCTTCTTCCTGCCGGTTCTGGTAAACGCTACCGAGCCATCGTCCAGCCCGGTCAGCTGGACCTTTCCCCCGAAGTCCCACTCCCTCGTCTGCCAGTTTCCCGGTGACCTTGCGCCCGTCTTGAAGAGCATCCGAATCAGGGCTTCGACAATGTAGGTCTTGCCGCTCTCGTTTCGCCCAAAGACAAGGTTCAGATCAGCTGGCTCGAAGTCGAAGTCGTAATTCAGAGGGCCACTGCGATTCACCCTCATCCGGCTGATCCTTATGCTCACGGCTTCCCCTTGTCTCCGAAGATGACTGACAGAGCGGCGATCCTGATGTCATCCACTGTGGGTTCGTCACCACCGAAACCCCACTCAAGCTGATCGATGCGTTCGATGGCACGTTTCGCGATGGCATTCCTTTGGGGATCGGAGGCTACTCTCAGCTCACTGATCCTCGGACCTTCATCTCTGTAGAAGCGGACGCGGCGAAAGGCATTTCGAAGCGTGTCATCGACTGCGCTTCTGTCGGACGTGAAGCCCCTTGCCTCAACTCTGACTCGGATCTTCGAATGCATGCTCTCCTCGGCCTCCCAAGACTGGATTCTCGCGGAAGCTTGATCGGCAAGAGTCTTGAGTTCGTCTTCCGAGGGCACGACCAAGAAGGCTTCGTCGAAGTAGATCACGTCAGTCTCGACGTACCTTGAGGATACGCTCTTGCTCGAGGTGTCGTAGATGATAAAGCGTCTTCTTCCCGTTTCGGTGATGTCCAGCCCACAGGGTGAGCCGGGGCCATAGACTCTTCCCTGCTCGAATGGCTTGTGGATGTGGCCTAGAAAGGCCGCCTGAGGTCTGAAGTGCTCCATGTCCCCCCGGCAAAGGGGCATGTACGTACCTGGTTCCAGAGCATTTGGCTCCTTCACACCTTCGTAGTAATCCCCATGACCGACCAGGATCCAATCCCTGGGGAGTTGCATGGCAAGATCAGCAATCGTCTCTCCCATTCTCATGCCCTGCCGATACGGGATAAAGAGGAACGTGGTGTCTCCTAGCTCCAAAGGAGTGGGAACAGGGTAGACGTGTATGTTCGCGCCGACGACAATCCTCTCATTGATCTGAGGGTCATGATTCCCCGGGATGATGTGCAATGTGAGTTCAGGGTGGTCCTTACAGAGGCCTTCAAACCCCGAGTAGTCTTCGAGATCCTTGTCGAAGAGGTCGCCTGCCACGATAACGTGTTCAATGTCTTCTCTTGCAGCTTGTTGCAGGACGTTCCTCAGCGCGCTGAGGCGCTCCACGTAGTCAGTCCCAGTCCTCAGGTGGACATCAGCCGTTACAGCTATTCTCACAGGATCACAACCCTACTCGCAGACGATCATGCTGTGCGAGCGCCAGCTCCTCAACCTCTCGGCAGCGATTCATCATGCACTGCTAGCAGTCGACTCGAAACCTACTCGCAGGCTCAAGCATCCTACTATCGGTGGGATGAGGAACTCAAGCGGTATCCGGTGGGGTCAGATCAACCGTCCCAGACTCCCCCGTCGATCCGCGGAGGTAGTGCCCGCGGACGCCGTCGACGCGGAGGAGGACGTAGTCCGGGTCGGACGGCCCGTCCGGCCAGTCGTCGCGCCA
>CAZDDA010000210.1:0-4790 GCA_964504085.1 uncultured Thermotogae bacterium
TACAAAGCCTTTCCACAGGCATTCCAACACAGGATTGGTCTGCATTGCCTATTTCCTTTCGTATTGTTGGAAATACAAAGCCTTTCCACAGGCATTCCAACACAGGTATGATGCTCACTGATCGCAGCCGTGACGACGTTGGAAATACAAAGCCTTTCCACAGGCATTCCAACGGACAAGTGCCTTAATAAATCGGAAATCCTCTCCTGTTGGAAATACAAAGCCTTTCCACAGGCATTCCAACGGCAAAGATGACAAAAAGCAAGAAGGAGATGGCGGAGTTGGAAATACAAAGCCTTTCCACAGGCATTCCAACGCGTTCTCTCCCCAGACTGTGACCGACACTTACAAGGTTGGAAATACAAAGCCTTTCCACAGGCATTCCAACGTGACCGCGAGATAGAGGTGGAACCCATTGCCAGAGTTGGAAATACAAAGCCTTTCCACAGGCATTCCAACAGCGGATATTAAATTGTCAAAGAAATCGGTCAGTTATCCTAGTCTTTTCGAGCGCCGCCACGATCTTCCAACTTGGCAGCTTTCTCCGCCTTCAGCCGCTTCCACCGGGGATCCTTCTTGACTACCGTAACCTCTTGAATAGAACCGCCGCCCTCATACAGCTTCAACAAGTTATCCGCCGCATTCTCATCTTGGTCCCACGTAGCACCACACCGCTCGCACGTATGCTCAATCTCCAGGGCAGCATCCCACCGCGTGTCGCACCCGCAACGAGCGCAGATTTGCGTGGTCATCTGAGGGTCGATCTTGACAACCCGACCTCCACGAGATTGAAAAGCCTGAATGAAGGCTTCCCGCAACTCGTAGCACGCAGCATACCGTTGGTTCAACTTTGCTTCAGGATTCTTCTTCTTTTCCTCGGGCTCCGCATCCCTCTGCATATCGGTCAAGTCGAAGTTCTCCAGTACCAGAACCCCGGCTTTTCGAGAAAATTCAGCACCGAGATTGCGATACTGGTGTTTCCTTCGCCGCTGCGACTTCTCCCGCTGGTTCGACCGCCACTGCCACAAGTGCTTGCACCCCCCTTCACGGTGACCACTCTCGGGGTTATAAGTCCCCCGCCACCAGTCGTCCAGCATCGTGAATCCGGCGTTGTCTCCGTCCCAACGGTTGTTCCGCCAATCTTCCAGCAGCCCCGAAAACTTCCCCTGGACTTTCCACGTTCGAACTTCCTTCTGCCGCGCCTTCATCTCAGCGAGCTTCTCCTCAAGTGCGTCCAGCTCTGGTAGACCACCCGCACGGGCTTCGCGGACGATTTTCTGAAGCGCTCGAAACTCCTTCCAGTATGCCTTCTCGGCAGTCATCTCCTCGTAGATCTGCTGGAAGTTCTCCGGCAAATTCGCAACCGACGAAAGCCAGGTGTAGAAGGCTTTGTACAACTTGTTCAACAGCCCCCGACAAATTGCCTGAAGGCTCGCGTCTTTTCCGAGCCCGCTCAACACAGCGGGGTCCAACACCAATTGTCCCCCGTTTCCTTCCCGGTCCTTCCAGTAAGCGACACGGAGGTTTCCGTCTAGAAGCTTTCGCCACCCGATGTCCAAAGCGACCACACCGTCTCCACAACGCTCCTTGCGAACGTCATCCGGAAGCTTTGCCGTAACACAGAGATGATATTTGAACTTGTCAGCAGTTCTCGTCTTGTGAATCTGCGCCCCCGTGATAACTGCCCTTTCGTGCATTTCTCGGTGCATAACGAGCGGCCACTCCGCCCAGATCGGCTTCTTGCGATCACTACCGACCCGCAGCTGCACTACCCCATGCCGCTTGGTTCCTGAGGCGCCTTCATCATCCATGATGAAGTTGATCAAGGTGCTCTTGCCGTGGAAGAAATCCTTCAAAGGCATTTGAAGTGGTTTTTGAACCTGTACAGCGACCGTGCCGCAGCCGTCCCAGCGCTTGAACCTCGGGTCCTTCCCCAGATGCAGAGTCTCGCTTGACTTCTGCATCGCCTGTTCCTGAAATCCACCGGTTCCCCAGTAAAGCCCATTGAGGTTTCTCTCCTCTTTCGTCTTGTTCGTAAGGTCTTCCCAGAGCTTGTCATATTTGGCTTGTAGTTCAGACGTTGTTTTCAGGTTCGCCTCGCGCGCCTTCAAGTCCTCCACCGCAGCCTTGCGTTCTTGTCTGATCTGCGTCACGAGCTTTTCCTGGTCCTTCAACTCCGGGGACTTCCTCGCCCCCCGTGCCTTCATCGCCTTCATCGCCTTCAACCGGTTAACCTCGCGCTTTAGCCGGGTTTTCAACTCCTCTGCGGCATCGATGTATTCCCCCAAAACCGAGCGCCGCTCCGCGTTGAGTTCCCTGGCGACAACCCGCCGGTCTCGCTCAAGCTCGATCAGCTTGTTCCTGTAGGCATTCGCCAACTTTAACTGCTCCTCGACCAGATCACCGTTCAAAATTGGAGCATACAGCCTAAATTTGTATACTTTTGTACTCATTCTAGATTCTCCTCGTATTCCTACGCAGACTCCACATGCTGCAAAATCAACCCATGCTCACCGTCTACCGTCAACTCCCCGCAGGTCGAATACTTGGGGTCCAGCCAAGGCGTCTTGGTCTTGGATATCGGGTTCCCCGCAAACTCTCCACGATTCTCATCCCCCGCATTCTCATGTGCATGTTTTCTTGCCCAGTGCTCATCTTCGGCGCGAACAACCATACCGAAGCATTTGTTGTACCAGGGCTTCCACGGGTTGTCCCCCTTCGGCAAATCGAGCACCGGCTTCAAAATATAGAGCTTCATCTCTATCCTCTCTTCCTCAATCTCCCCGACAACAAAATCAGCATCGCCAAGCCCGAAACAGCCAAGGCGTGAATCCAGGCACCAAATCCGATGGCGATTCCGATCGCGGCAACCGCCCAGATCGAGGCTGCGGTTGTCAAGCCTTTTACGAAATCCTGACGACGGAAAACCGTGCCCGCACCGAGAAACCCGACACCCATTACGACACCGGCTGCCATCCTTGCTGGATCGGCGTTCACAGGGGTACCCCCAACCATGATGTTGTCCGCAACACCCATCTGGGCAGCGATGATCAACAAAGTGGACGTCAGACAGACCAGCATATGGGTTCGTAGCCCCGCCGGTCGATCGCGAATCTCCCGGTCCCAGCCGACAAGTGCTCCCGCAGCCGCCGCAGCCAAGAGCTTCAGAATGTCGAAGGTGTAGTCCATTATTCAGACGATACCTCATCCAGCCAAAGGGCAAACCCGTCATCACCGATGATCTCACAAATCGCATCACAGAGGCGGTCGCCCACTTCAACCCATCCCACAGACTCATCATCCATCTCGTGCTTCCGGTACGCCAGCTTGAGCGCAGTAAGCGCTGAGTTTCTACTCTCCACCGCAGTATCCGCGCGTTGAGTTTGCTTGCGAAGTCGATCACGAAGCGTGTCATAGCTCTCCAGACGAGAAACCGAACCTTTTTCAGAAGCCAAGCTCGCGTACTCCTCATCGGTTATCAGACCCGCCTCATGTAGCTCAGATCTCTGGTAGCGCACCAAGTCCAGCAGGCGCAGGTTCTCCTCACGCAGCCGGTCAACTTGATGTGCCGTAGACCCCGGATGTGCATCAATCAACGTATCGTCACCCATTTCAGTGTCCTTTCAGCAACCCCTACAGCCCTGAAAGCACTTCGAGCGCCGCCAGCCGCTTCTCGATCTCTTCCTCGAAGTGCGCAATCTCGGACTTCAGCCGGTCGATCACGTCTTCGTACTTTGACCCACAATTCCCACAGCACGCGGGCTCTTCGTCAGGAATCCTATTCAGAGAACCTGAGTACCCCGAGGCTACCGCAGCTTTGCTACGATTCTCTGGGAGAACCCCACCTGCGCCCTTCAAGGGCAACGGTCTAACCTCCGCAGATACGGCAGAACTGCGAGACACCGAAATATCGCTGGGATCTCCTGTCAACGAAACCCCAAGCTGATCCGCACGCCGCCGCAACCTCGCGTAAGAAGACCCTGTGCGGGTATAGCCCATGTAAAAGAGGACTTCACTCAGTTTTCCTGAGTATGTGTCCAACAAATCCTCTAAGGTTTCCTTGTCCAGATCATTGATTCTGATACGATAGTTCTTTCCCATTGCAGCCCCTTTACTGGTCTTCAGTGTCCCGCGTAACCGACAGTCGGAACTTATCCTCGATCTGGACCTCTTCCTCGTATAGCTTCACTGCGGACTCGGGCACAACCCCGAGCTTCTTCAGGTTCTCCCATGCGTCAACATCCAGCGAGCGCTTCAGAACCGCCTCATGCCCGTTGTCCAAGCACCACTGAATGATCGCACTCTCGTTGCGCTTGACCTCCGTCCTTCCCGGACAACGCATGAGCCACGCCCGGTATCCGCCCTCGCGCAGTACGTAGTCCTGCTTGCCCTTCTCGGATTCCGTGCCGAAGTTCTTCACAAAGTCGAAGATACCATCGTAGTGCTTCTCTTTTGCGGACTTCATGAGCTTTTGTACCGCAGCCTCTTTTTCCTTGACGCTGTGGTACTCGATCACGGAGTTCAGGAACTCCGGCAACTTCTCCCGGTACTCGACGTCTCGGGGGTTCTCCTCGATCTCGACCTCCGTAAGCGGAGGGCACTCGGGCACCGCGGGGAGCTGCTGCGGAAGACTCACAAGCTCCTGCTGCCCCGACGTGACGAGCCGCTCGTCCAGCGCATAGACCACGCCATCCACCCGGCAGTACAGCCAGGTAGAGCCGTCTGGTGCTGCGTAGCGAAATCCCACGGTCATAAGAACGTTGGACACCTGCGCAGCCACGAATTCACCA
>CAZDDA010000211.1:0-4784 GCA_964504085.1 uncultured Thermotogae bacterium
GTGACCCTCACCGTGACCGACGATGACGGTGCAACAGACAGCGAGGTTCACACCGTGCAGGTTGGAGCGGCAACCCCGGGAGGACCGATCGGGTACTGGCGGTTCAACGAAGGCAGTGGCACTACGGCCACCGATTCATCCGGCAACGGAAACCACGGGACGATCTACAATACCGGCTATGCTCCAGGTAGCCCCGATGGGAGTACGGCTCTGGGGCAGTTGGATGGACTCGAGGATTACGTGCGAGTGGCCGACAGCGCGAGACTGGACATCACGGGTCCGCTGACCATTGAGGTGTGGGTGAAGCCGACCGATTGGACCTCAACGAGGACGATCGTGGCAAAGAGGGTGGAACGGTCCAATCAAACGAACTACATGATCCAATACAACGACGGGAGATTGACGTTTTACTTCTACAACAACGGCTGGAGAGCGCATCACTGGACCACGTTGCCTCCGATCGGCGAGTGGCATCACGTTGCTGTGGTGTATGATGGTTCCGGTGTGAGGCTGTATTACGATGGGGTGCTGGACTATGCGGCGCCGGAGAATACGGCGTTATTAGCGAACAACGGCAGCTTATGGATTGGGGAAGCGTATCCGGGCACCTACGGATTTGTCGGGATGTTGGACGAGCTGCGGATACACAACCGGGCTCTCGATCCATCGGAGTTCAATCTTATTTCCGCGGGGGCACCGCCGGTGGGGCAACCGCCGGTTGCGGCGTTTACGTACTCTCCGCTGAGCCCTGCGCTGGGAGAGCAGATCGTACTGAACGCTGCCACATCCTATGACCCGGATGGAACGATCACCTCCTATTCGTGGGATCTGGATGGCGACGGAAGCGACGACACAAGCGGTCAGATTGCCGCAGTGCGCTATTACAGCGCGGGAGTGTACCCAATTCGTCTCATCGTTATCGACAACGCGGGCCTGTCTTCAACCGTAACACAGTGGATCACAGTTGGCAGCGGCGGTGGTGTCCCCGGAGTTCCGCCCATGGCCGGAACCCCGGGTGTCTTCGTGTGGGGCACAGACATGTGGCACGTTACCGTCAATGCCGGATCCACATGGACGAGTACTCACGCGTACCGGTTGGAACTGCGCACTGATGGGAGCTTCCAGAATGTGAACCAATCGACCGGCGGCGGTGTGGCTCCGCTGGGGATCGTTCCCACTCCGACTGAGGGTGGAAAGCTGCTCCTGTTTGAAGGGAACCTCCACAGTGGGAGTGTGGACTACACGTTTGCTACGTCGGGATCCAAGGTTGTCTGGATGAGCTTGCAGCTGGACATAGATGGTGATGGCGACTTAGAGGAGTCTCCAAGTTTTGTGTACCTGCGATCGAAGATGGTCAACCCCCCCTCCTCCACGCTCCCGTTCGGCATGGGATCTAGAGGGGTCCCATTTGCATTGCGAGTGACAGATGGATACCTGTCTCCATCGTCGAATTTCTCCGTCTGTTACACGCCGAGTTTTGGGGAAGGCGGTGTCCAGATATACTGGGCGTGCATTCACATCGAGGAGCTCGAAGGACTGTACTAGGAAGGGAAGGACTTGATCAGGAATGGGGGCCGCATCCGTGGCCCCTTTTTTCTTGTGTGCCGGTTGTCTGGCGTCTTGATCTGAGTGTAAGATAGTGCCGCTATGATGCATCGTTTCTTGGCAGTTGGCTGGAGACTTCGTCATCCCGAGATTCGAGAACAGGATTTCTTTGATGGCATGTCTTTCTCTTCGGTTGATGCCGTGTTTGTTGATCCGAATTCAATCAGCGAGCGATGGGTGTACGAAGTGCCAACGGAGAAGGACGGGATCCGTCGCACCTACGGCGAAACGGATCGCGGATTCGGTCGCACCCTGTCTCGGCTGATGCTGAAACGCCGCTCCGAAGCAGCTGATCTCCTGTTCAGAAGAGGAGGACTGATCGTCTGCCGTCTGCGGCCGAGGGGAGAGCCACTGGAGATCACTGCACAAGGGGGACCAAGCGAGCAAACCGATAGATACAGCTGGCTTCCCACGATCTCACTCGTGGATCGGCACCATCAGCTGACCTTCCCAGCGAACAGCCGCTTCCTCCCGCGCCGTGGTGAAGACGTGCTCTTCGAGGAGAGCGGAAATCCATTCGAGGAGTACTTGGCCGAGTTTGAGGGCAGGATTGTCTATCAGGCTGTTTATCAGGATCTTCTCTCCACCCCGATCGATCGGTTTGCCACGGCGCTTGCTCGCAACACGGTCGGAGACATTGTCGCGCTTGAGATTCCATTTGAGGAGGGCCGGCTGATCCTGGTTCCCCCTGTTCAGGGCGTCTCTCCGGCTGAGGAGGCGGCCGCCCTATTGAAGGCGGTCAGCGCCGCGATTCTTCGACCTGCCTTCTTTGCGGATCCGGATTGGCTCCCCACGTACGCGCTTTCGGGAGAAGATGCGTTGCGCGATGAGCTTTCAAGCCTCAACGATCGGCGGACAAAGCTTGGCCGGAAAATCGAGGAAGTGAGCTCCCGGCTGGAAGAAGCCACCAAGTACAAGCGGATACTGTATACCAAAGGACGCTTTGCTCTACTCCCTGCGGTGGTAGAAGCGTTTCGAGTTCTCGGATTTGAGGTGGAAACCTCAAATGACTCCTTCATCCTCCGCTGTGATGAAGGAGACGCGATTGGAGTGGTCGATGCCACCGAGCAGGCCACGGTCGGTCTCGTTCCTTACCGCTGTCTGCTTGACCGGGTGGACCGTGCTCGTACCGAAGGGGAGGGGCCAGGCAAGGGTATTCTCGTTGTGAGCGGTTCGCGAGAACTGGATCCCAAGCGACGGCCAACCCAGTTCTCTTCGGAGGTCCTGCGCGGATGCCAGTCGCAAGGCTTCTGCCTTCTCACCACCTACGACCTGTACAAGCTGGTGCAACAGGCGCTCGAAAAAAACGACGCTGGGGCGTTGGCCAACCTGAGGCGCGGGCTCATTGAGTGTGACGGTGAGTATCGCGGAGCTCGCTAGGCGTGGAACGACTGTTCGGCCTGTGTCTTATCCTCGTTCCAGCCTCAGCCCTCATCTCGCAGCTTTTCGCTATGTGCATGCGAAAAACCTCTCTGGGCCAGCAAATTCGCGAGGAGGGTCCCCGTGTTCACAGAACGAAAGGCGGGACCCCAACCATCGGTGGTGGGGTCATCCTACTGCTGTGGGCGATCTGTTTTCCTCTCTTGTACTGGTTCGGGCAGCTTTCCCTTGACGGGATATTCGTCCTTGCTTGCGGTCTTTTCTTCGGAGTAGTTGGCCTGCTCGATGACCTTCTCTCGCTTTGCTATCAGAGGTCACTCGGTCTTTCTCCATCGCAAAAGATCATGCTTGTCAGCGCAGTTTCTGCCGCGCTCTATTTTGCCTTCCCCCATGTTGGCCGAACTGCGTTTCAAGTTCCTTTTGCTTCGGTGACCCTTACGCTTCCCCCGATCGCCTTTTTCTTCCTTACCTGGGCCGTCTACTTGTGGACTACGAACAGCATGAACCTGACTGACGGTCTCGATGGCCTGGCTACGGGCGCTACAATTCTTATCCTCTGTGGATTTCTCGTTATTGCCCCCACTCGAGAATTGGCCGGTGTGATCCTTCCGCTTATTGCGATTTTGACTGGCTTTTTGTGGGTGAATGCACATCCGGCGCACCTGTTTCTGGGGGATGTGGGGTCGTTTGCACTGGGGGGCGTGGTGGCTGCGCTTGCTCTTGCCACCGGTTCGGCGCTCATCCTCCCTCTTCTGGCCGGCCTTCTCGTTCTCGAATCAGGTTCGGTGATCCTGCAGGTCGCCTGTTTCAGGTTAACCGGCAAGCGGATTTTCATGATCAGTCCATTGCATCACCACTTTGAGTCCGCCGAGGGTATCAGACATTCGTACTTGCTTCCGGCGGTGGAATGGCCGGAGCCGAAGATTACCCTTCGATTGTGGATCGTTCAGGCATTGTTCGTCGGATTGGGAATTTTTGCTGCGCGCTTCTAGAGGAACCCCTGCTCAAACGTCCAGCCTGTAGGAGAGTCTGCTCTTTTTTGGGGAGAGGGAGTAGCGGCTTGGAGGTAACAGCCGAAAGGGATTTGTGAAACGAACCCAGAATCGCTGCGTCGGCTCTTTGTGCTGTGCCGGAGGTGGGACTTGAACCCACACGAGGGGTGAACCTCACAGGATCCTGAATCCTGCGCGTCTGCCAATTCCGCCACTCCGGCGTCTGAAAGCAAACATGAAGTTTAAAGAGCCCTTGATTCCTCGTCAAGAAGGCGTACTTCTCCACGAACCGACTGCGCATCACTCCGTGCCTCCCGCTGCAATCGGGCAAGGAAGGCTAAGGTATCTTGGTCACCTCTTTTGCGTGCCATGTTGTCCTGTTCCGCTAGTGATCGTGATTATCGTGCGATACCTGCCAGAAGAATCCGGTTGATCCACTCCCCCCTGGCAGGCTATGCTGGTGCGTTTTCCAAACAACACAGATAGATGAGGGGGCAGTTCCGATGGAACGAATCGTCAAACGCGATGGTCGGGTTATGTCATTCGACGAAGCCAAGATCACAACGGCAATCTGGAAGGCAATGCGAGCAGTGGGTGAACCCGACGAGATCGCGGCCAAGCGGCTGTCGGAACTAGTCACCGGGCTCCTCAAGGAGCAATTCGTCGACGAACCTCCTACAGTAGAAGAGATCCAGGACCTGGTCGAGGAGGTCCTCATTGAGGCGGGCTATATTCAGACCGCCAAGGCCTACATCCTCTATCGAAAACAACACGCCGACCTGCGCGAGATGCACGGTCTTCTGACGG
>CAZDDA010000212.1:0-4763 GCA_964504085.1 uncultured Thermotogae bacterium
GTTAACGGATCAGAGGCGCTACGGCCGGTCTGGGTTCTTCGGGCACAAAGGCAGTCTGACAGCGGCCACCTGCTTGGCACTGATACGCTCTCCAGGGGGCAAGCATCACAGGACGCCTTGTGCTTTGCAGTCTACCCACCTTTCCAATATTGAAACGCCAGTTTGTGTTCTGTACGTTTCAATTCATGGGCGTAGAATAGGAAAAGAATGAGAATTATAAGATCATTTGCCATAAGCTCTTGTGGTGATACATGCTATCCGTAGGCGGATTCTTCACCGAATGTCATTGACTTAAAATACTTTGTGTGCATAATATATCATGATAAATCTTTTGATCGACTCGGAAATACACAGGTGGACAATTTAAGCACTGAAAACCAAGTGATCGTGGCACTTCGGCGAATTAGCCGGGCCATCGATCTGCACTCACGCGCGCTGGTGCAGGAGTGCGGGCTGACCGCTCCTCAACTGGCCGCGTTACAGGCGTTGGCTGAACTACAACCGGTTCCCGTCAGTGGAGTAGCGCGACACATTCATCTGAGTCTTGCCACAGTTACGGGCATCTTCAATCGTCTGGAAGCTCGCGGCTTGGTGACCCGTTCCAGAAACGGACAAGACAGGAGAACCGTCATCGTCGAGTTGACCTTAGCGGGCGCTGAGTTGATGAAATCGGCACCGTCGCTGTTGCAGGACGGTTTTCGTCACGAACTCGCAAAGCTGGAGCAATGGGAGCAGACGCAGCTTCTGTCTTCACTACAGCGCATTGCTGCGATGATGCATGCTGAGGGCATTGAGGCTGCACCCGTCCTCGGTAGCGGTATTGCCGCTGCGTTGCCGGAAGACATATCACAGTACCTGGAGAGGGCCGTCAAACCCGCGGAGGAGACACCTACTCAGCCTCAAACGCCGAGGCTCGAAGCCGAAGAGGTGTAGCCATTCCGTAAAAACAAAAAGGCAACGCTAGCCTTAACGCAGAAAGGAACGCCATGTTTCAGATCACAGACCGAGCGGCGACGCAACTGAAAACCGTACTTTCTGAAACACAGATTACGGAGGGGGCCTGCTTTCGAGTAGGCGTTGTTGACAACGAAGTTCGATTCGTGCTTGATCAGCAGCGCGATGGTGACACCAACATCGAGCATGAGGGAGAAATCGTTTTGGTCCTGGATCGCCAATCGGGGGAGCTGCTACGCAACCACAAACTTGATATCGACAAAGAGTCGTCCGGGTTGGTCCTAAGGGAAGCCACCTAGCCGACACGACAAATTGAACAACGACTTCGGTTGAGGAGCCGCACGATGCTTCAGATCACAGATAGCGCCGCCGAACTACTGAGAAACGCTTTCGCATGCCTCGACGGTCGACAAAGCATCTGTCTTCGACTCACTGAGGCGGAGGAGGAAATAAGAATCGCCCCGGGGCGATATCTGCCCGGAGACACGGTTGTCAAGGTTAGCGAAGAAACGTTACTGTTATTGCATCCCTGCGTATCCGAGTATTTGGACGGCTGCACCATGGATGTTGACGAAAGCACCAATCAGCTTGTCTTCACTTGACCGGCCCCGTGTTTGTCCGAAACGGCGACGGACGGGATCGGTGGTGCGTGGTTGCCGGGTACTCCGTTGCCGATTGGCAGAAATATCAAGAACGAATCGCAAAGAGGCGTCTGATGTTGGTCCTATCACGCAAGGTGAACGAAGAAATCGTGATCGACAATAATATCCGCGTCAAGTTGCTTGAGGTTGGACCCGGGCGAGTTCGTTTGGGGGTATCCGCCCCAAGAGAGATCCCTATCCAAAGGGTCGAATTATGTCCGACCGAATCACGCAGCGGCCAGCGAGAACCATCGCGAATCTAGTGGACGAGCACAGAACAAACCGGAGGTCTTAGAAAATGAATCAAGTTTCTTTGGGAACCTGGGTAAAGATTACCGGCTTCGAGCCGGGCGAGGAGGAGGTATTCCGCATCGTCACCGAAGGCGAGGCGAACATATTGGAAAACGATATTCCAATTGACAGTCCTTTGGCCCGCGCGCTTGACGGGGCGAAGGTGGGGGAAAAAGTTGCGTTCCACGCGCCGGCAGGCGAATTGCAGCTGACAATTCTTGAGGTTGGTCAACTGTAATACCATTTTGTCGTAACGACAAGTGGAGAGAAAGATTGGCCAGCTTAACGGCTCAATTTTCTGCCATAATTTTAGAAGGAGCCACCAGATGGCAATCAAACCTAAAGACCGAATCATGATGATCTCAACGCACGGCTACGTCTCGGCCAATCCGGAGTTCGGGATGCCCGATACCGGCGGCCAGGTCGTCTACGTTTTGGAATTGTCGAAATGCCTTGCCCGGATGGGCTACCGCGTTGACATCCTCACACGGCGTTTCGAGGGTCAACCGGCCTCGGAGCCCGTCTCCGATCGCGTCCGCATCCTCCGCTTACCGTGCGGCGGAAAGGACTTCATCCCCAAGGAGGTCCTTTGCGATTCGATCCCCGAATGGGTCACCAACGTCGAGCGGTACGTCCGCGGCAAACGACTGCGGTACGCGTTTATTGACAGCCATTATTGGGACGCCGGGCTGGCTGGCCAAGCGCTGGCCAACCGGCTAGAGATTCCGCATGTGCACACGCCCCATTCGATTGGAGCCTGGAAACGCGACAACATGGACGG
This sequence comes from uncultured Thermotogae bacterium, assembly GCA_964504085.1. Classification (GTDB taxonomy): domain Bacteria; phylum Bipolaricaulota; class Bipolaricaulia; order UBA7950; family UBA9294; genus CAZDDA01. The sequence goes on from CAZDDA010000212.1 coordinate 2,668, forward strand.
TGATCCCGACGAATTGGAGCAGAAGTATAACTTCCGGAAACGGGTGCGGGAGGAAAAGGTGGTGTACGATGAGTGCGATCTGCTGATCGCCACCACCCCGCCGCAGCGCGACATTCTCACCGACGGTGACTACGATGCGCCTATCGAGAAGATCAAGGTGATCCCTCCCGGATACGACGACACTCGGTTCTTTCCCGTTTCAATGGCCTCACGGAGAGCCCTGAAGGAGGAACTAAAGATCGACGGTCGCACCGTCCTGGCGCTGGGCCGGATGGCTAAGAACAAGGGTTACGATCTCTTGCTGCGAGCCATGCCCTCGGTGTTTGAGCGGCTCGGAGACGTCACGCTGCTTCTGGCGGTCGGCTCGACCGAGCCCAACGAGTCGGAAATCGCGCAGGTCGAGGACCTCAAGAAGCTCGCCGGCACGCTGGGCATCGCCGAGCGAGTGATCTTTCGTGACTACATTCCCGACGAGTGGCTGGCCGACTATTACCGTGCGGCCGACGTTTTCGCGTTGAGCAGCCGATATGAGCCGTTCGGCATGACGGCGGTAGAAGCCATGGCCTGCGGCACGCCGGCGGTGGTCACCACCGAAGGTGGGCTCTGCGAGCACGTAACCTGGGGACTCGACGCCCTGTACGCTAACCCCTTCGACCCGGAAGCCTTCGGCCATGCCATTCACTCGGCGCTGGCCTACCCACGGCTGGCTCGGCAATTGGCCAAGTATGGCTCGCAGATTGCCCGGACACGTTTCACGTGGACAGGGATTGCCCAGCAGTTACTGGGCGCGCTGCAATCTGCAGATTTGGGACTGCCGCACCGAAGACCTTCAACGGGATCGGAGACCGGCACCTCATCTCCTGGTGCAGATGAAGTCGAGGAGGAGGACTGGAAAGTTGAAACGCTGGCATGAGGCCCAAGATGCCTTTCGAAACCTAATCCACCCCACAACGGAGTTAGGAGGACGATAATGAGCGTTACAGCAAAAAGCACTGTTCAACTCGGGACGTCGGTGAGAGTCCGAGGACTCGTTCCCGGGGAAGAGACGAAGATACTCTTTGTCCCAGAGAGTGAATCGAACTTTTTCGATCAGAAACTGCCCTTGAAGAGCATCGTGGGAGAGGCTTTGGTTGGCGCCAAAGCTGGTGACAAGATATCTCTTGACACCTTTGATGACAAAATAGAACTTGAGGTCCTGGAGGTGCAGCCAACCGAGCAGTAGCATGTATTTCGAGGGAGTTGCCGCAGTGGGTAGGAATGATCCGGTTTTCTGCTGAAGCAGCAAGACGGGAAGCCACCGTGCAATCCGGAGGTAATTTGGGGGAGCGGAACAATGCTATCTAAAGATGCCGTGAAAAGAGTATCGAGGTTGGAAGAAAAAGCGCTTCAGGGAAATGCCCGTGCAATGTACGAGTACGCCATTGTTTGCGACAACAGCGGCGAGCGGGAGTACTGGCTGCAAAAATCAGCTCGAGAGAAGTATGTGCCCGCAATACACGAATGCGCTATCCGGTGCGACGATCCCGTTGAAAGGCGGCGTTGGTTGCGTGAGGCGGCCGACGAAGGGTATTTCCCGGCAATGTGCGATCTCGGCGCCGAAAGCAATGACGCGAACGAGAGGAAACGCTTGCTTAGGGAAGCTGCTTACAGGGGGCACGTGCCAGCAATGTACGATCTTGGTATGGAATCCGAGGATTCCGGTGAAAAGCGCCGTTGGCTGAGAAAGGCTGCGGAAGAGGGGCACGCCCTCGCAAAATATCACCTTGGGATGGAATCGGAGGATCCTGTTGAACGGAGGCGTTGGCTTGGCGAGGCTCTCGACGGCGGCAGCGATACGGAAATAGATGGGCGCTGAGATGACAATCACGATAGAGCTCCTATGTGCCGACATTCCGGCACGGGAGATCACATTCAGAAGACTCCCCGTAATAATAGGTCGGGGCCCTGAGACGGATGTGCCGTTGGAAGACTGCTGCGTGAGCCGCCAGCACTGCAAACTAGACGAGGTAAACGGTAAACCTTTTGTATGTGATCTCGATTCCACTAACGGCACCTTTATCAATGGAAAGATGATACAACAGGCAGTAGTAGAACCT
>CAZDDA010000213.1:0-4747 GCA_964504085.1 uncultured Thermotogae bacterium
GCCCCACACGTAGATGGAGAAGCCGTCAAAGGCCACCCCGAGATCGATTCGCTGTTCGGAGAATCCAACCGGCATGAGGGTAAAGGTGGTCTTGCTGGTGATACTGAACGCATCGAGCACCAGAGAGAGGTCAAGCCAAACATCGTCAGTGACAGCGGGATAAACAGTCGCCTGCGCGCCGATTCCCCCGGAGAACGACGAGGGGTTTCCCAGCGGAACATCAAACAGCGTCAGCTTGCTGTAGATGGTCGCGACGAATGAGCTGAATGCAGACGGGTAAATACCCGTGGATATCTTGCTTCCCAGCGTGAACCAATTCCATGCGTACGCGAGTCCAAGAGCCTGCGAGATACTGATCGGCGACGCGTAGCTGAGACCCGTGGTGCTGGATATCGTGAAGGCAGCAAAGTTAAAGGACAGGCTGAACCAGGAATAATCGGCAAAATACGGGTATACTGTTGCTTCGCTGCCAATCTCTCCACTCCAGCTGATGGAATCCTGCTGTGCTCCTGCCGCCAGTGTCAATGCACATGCGAGGGACAGGACGATAACCAAAAGGCTAAGACGTCTCATGTGAAACCTCCTTATTGGACAGTACTCAAAGAAAGAGCGTAATCTGCCCCGCGTAGCGAGGAATTACCAAGGTTCGATTCATTGTTTTCACTTAGGCACTGCGATGGGTGCGGAGTGTCCGCCTGGAACGGTGACGGCAAGCACAATAAGACGCCGCAGCGGAAGTGTGAGATTGGAACCCGCTACGAAGGTTCGAGCAACCCAGCCCTCCAAGCAGTATCGTCAAACCCTGATAGGTACGAGTGATCGCCGCAGATCAGGTGCCGAAAATCCGATCTCCTGCGTCTCCTAATCCAGGGAGGATGTACCCTTGCTTGTTTAACTGCCGGTCGAGAGCTGCGGTGTAAATCGGCACATCGGGGTGAGCGCCGGAGAAGGCATCAACACCCTCGGGCGCGGCAACAAGACAGAGAAACTGGATCTTGCTTCCGCCCTTTCTCTTGATGAGATCGACGGCGGCGACTGCACTACCGGCAGTGGCAAGCATCGGATCGACAAGAATCGCCTGGGCTTCTGGTAGCCCCGCAGGAAGCTTGGTGTAGTACTCAACCGGCTCCAGAGAATGCGGTTCGCGGTAGATGCCGATGTGGCCAACCTTTGCAGTAGGGATCAGGTCAAGCACTCCGCCAAGCATTCCCGTTCCCGCTCGCAGGATCGGAATGAGGACGACCGGCACATCGAGTACTTTTCCCACTGTTCGTTCGAGGGGGGTGGTCACCTCTACCTCGTGCAATGGGTAGTCCCTGGTGATCTCGTAGACCATGAACGCAGTCACCTCTTCGAGCAGTAGACGAAAATTGTGGTTGGATGTGGAGGCATCCCGCAGTCGGGTCAACTTGCTCTGGATGAGCGGATGGTCAAGAATGTGCAGGTTTGACATCTTTCCTCCAAGAAGGCCGTGCTGAGTCGAAAATACCCGATTCGGGCAACCTCCACAAGCAGGGCTGAGGACAGCAGATCATCGATCCGTGCTACGCCTCAGGATTGGCCAGCAACCTGCAATGAATCAACCAGGATGTAGGGGGCCAGGCCGCCTGGACCTTCGCGTTGCTCTCTGCTCAGTGCACGGATATCAAGGAAGTCTTGGTAGATACTTCCGGCGACCATCGTCCGAACGAGCCGGCCTTTGACTTTTCCGCCAACGATGTGGAATCCAAGCGCCTGTACGGCAAAATGTCCTTGCGTGTAGTTCCCGGAGTGAAATCCCATTCCGCCGGTGAGGAGAATCCCCTCTTTCAGGTCTGCGATCATCTCTTTGTACGGTGTGTGTCCTGGTGTGATCACCAGGTGCCCCGGCCACGGGTTCGGCGGGACTTCTGTTCCAGAGGCAAACAAGGATCGCTTAAATCCGTTTCCAGTAGAAGTCTTCTTCAGCTTGGCAGCAGAGTGAAGGTCCAGGAGGACGTTTTGCAGAACGCCGTTTTCCACAAGCGTAAGGGTCCGGCATGGCACTCCTTCATCATCGAACGGCCGTGACTCCGGATCTTCTGGTCTGAGAAGATCATCGCTAATCGTGAGCTTCTCGGAGAGGATCGTCTCCCCCCTGCGCGCCAGGAGCGGCGAGGTCCCCTTGGCGATTGCCTGTCCGCTCAGACCGGCACACAACGGGAGTGTCAGAAGGAACGAAGCCTCCGGGGCGATGATCACCGGCAATCGTCTTGTCGCGGGTGTCGATGTTTCCGCAGTCCAGCCGTACCATTCCAAGAACTCCTCGATGTCCTCCTGCGGTGGGTTGAAGGGAGACATGGCGGTTTTGTATTTGTAGACGCCGATTCCCACACCCTTGATCGGGGCACCGAATGACAGGGTGAGCTTGGTGGCTCGGTGTTCGCCGAGTGCTCCAGCCGTTGTCTCGACGATGAGCTGCTCGGTTGCAGCCTGACAGTGAATGAGCAGGGCGATGTCCGGACGGGCACGCTGAATCTCGGCCTTCACTGCCTCGCACAACGAAACGAGATCCTGACTCGTCAGCGCGGCGACTGTCTCGTCGTAAGCAGCAACTGATGGAAACTCACGGGCAGTGGAAAAGGAGAAACCGGCCCGTCCACCTAGCTCAGCGGCGACTGTCGCCTCTTCCAGCAATCCCCCTTGCTCGGGCCCCATCCCGTAGGAGAGACCGAGGTTTCCTTGGTTGATGACACGTAGTGCAGCGGATGACAGATCATCCTCTGTGATCCGCTGCAGGGCGCAGTTCTCGAAGCGAACGTCAATCGTGTGTTGCCGATGCCAGTAGAGTTCCGCTTGATCAACGTGTGAAGCGGCCTGCTTGATCAACTCGGTCATTGTGTCCCGCCTATTGTGACAGCGTCAATCTTGACGTGTGGCGCCCCTTTGCCGGACTTGCGGTTGAGTTGCAGCGGTCCACCACCGCCCTTTCCGCAGCCGCCCCGCTCGCTGAACGACAGGTCGTCCCCAATCATGGAGATCGCCTGCAGGGTGGAGAAGAGTTCGCCGCTCATGTTGATGTCGCGCACCATGGCGCCAAGCCGGCCGTTCACAATTTGATACCCCCATTGAGCGCCGAAGCTGAATTGGTCTCCTGAGGTCTGGCCACCCTTGGCCCCGACCAAGTAGTAGCCGTCCTCAATCGAGGCGATCATCTCCTCGAAAGTCGATTGTCCGGATTCAATGAAGATGTTGGACATGCGAACGATAGGGGTGAACTGGGCATCGACTGCACGCATATTCCCAGATAGCGGCTCGTCGAACTCGGCCGCTGTCTGTCGTGAATGAAGCCGCCCGGTCAGGACACCCTCCGTGATGAGGCGGGTCGGACACCCTCGCACCCCCTCGTCATCGATGAGATAGCCTCCGGGGCGGTCCAGAAGATGCGGGTCATCGGTCACATTGAGGATGGGCCTTCCCAAGGTGGTTCCAATCTGCAGTTTCTCCCGGAACGAGGGATTGTTCTGCAGACCGTCGGCCTCGGAGAGATGGCCGAACGCTTCGTGGATAAACACACTGGCCTCATCAGGATCAAGAACAACCGGGTGAACACCGGCCCTGGCTGGCTCTGCCTCCAGCAGCTCGCTAGCGCGAGCGACCCGCCCCCTCAGTTCCTCCTCGCGATCGAGGAGCCTGCTGTAATCATCGTTTCCTCCAAAAGCGAATCGGACCCGCTGAACAATGTCGCCCTCCTTGACCACGATCAATCCAGCAATGTTGACGATGAGGAGCTCATACTCAACAGCAGTTCCTTCCGTGTTCACAAATGTGCGATAGGAGTAGAATTCATCGTATTCGCAGACTGTCGTGACAACCCTGGGCTCTGCGAGAATGATCCGGTTATAGTGGGAAAGCAGTTCCTGTTTTTTCTTCAGCGAAAGCATTCGCGGGTCCTTCTCTGGAGAGAGCAAGAATGTCCCGGTTACGACCTGTGCATCGGCAAGCCGGAGCGGCCGATCGCGATGTTGGGCGGCCAATCTTGCCGAGGCAAGGCCTGCCTGGGCAATGGAATCAACCCTGTCAAGCGCGGTGAATGATGCGATCGCTTTTCCCCCATCTACGTACGTCCGCAGGTGTCCGCCCGAGCTGCTGTGCGAAGAGATCTTGCGCAACTGTTTTCCTTCGTAGCCGATGACAGTCTTCCGGTTCTCTTCGTGGCGAATGTCGGCGTAGTCTGCACCGAGGCCTGCAAGTATGTTTGATAGCTTTTCTCGCATGTCACTGTCCTACCGGTATATTACGACCCAATCCATTCTACGAGATCAGCAATACAGAAGCAATCGTTGAATGCTTAGCTGGAGTGAACGGTTGGCTTCATGCCGGATAACGGTTTATGTTAGATGATCTGCTTATGTTGCGCGGGCTCTTTCCCATCGTCTGAGACCGTTGCCAAGGAGGTGGTTGGCGTGTTCGGGAAGGAAGAAAAGCTCAACAGAACCCTACAATTCCGCGCTCTTACCTGGTGGGCGTTATTGCTGGTCACGATGTTGGGATTGTGCGTCCTTTGGGCACCGCTCAGTGCCGCTGCGCAATCGAGCGCACATTGTCCGGTCTACGTAGAAAAACTGGATAACATCCACTCTCTTGCTGATCAGGCGACAAATGAACTTGGTCGGGCCTTCGCAGAAAAGCTAGCCGAGATGTATGGTCTCTATGATCAGTCCTGCCCCTCACACATAAAAGTAAACGCCTACTTTGAGGAAGGCAGTCCCAGAGCCGACTTCGAGTA
>CAZDDA010000214.1:0-4738 GCA_964504085.1 uncultured Thermotogae bacterium
GGGTCTACGATCTGACTGTGCAGTGATGTGGGCCCTCTTGGCAGGCGGGCTGTTGCGGCCGCCGGAGCGTTGTGTTGACCCAAGCGGTGTGGTCTGGATAAGCTCGCAGGGATGGCAGAGCGACTCCCTGCGGGACAACGATGGATCGATGAGCCGATTGTGTACGACATCGGCCCTGTTCCTCCTGTTCGGCTGGATGAGTTTCGCCTTCGCGTCTACGGAAACGTCGATAGGCCCATCGCGCTCACGTGGGAGAAGATCCTGGCGATGCCGTGCGCGCGGCTGACGCGCGATTTTCATTGCGTGACTACCTGGAGCGTCAGGGACGTTGTCTGGGAGGGTGTCCGCGCGCGCGAGATTGCCGAACTCGTTTCTCCCCATCAGGGGACGCAGTGGGTGATCGCACACGGCCGGGACGGATACACGACGAACGTTCCTTACACTGACTTTGTCCGGCCCGACAGTCTCTTGGCCTACCGCATGAACGATGCGCCTCTAGAGACGAAGCGCGGTTTTCCCTTGCGTCTGGTGATTCCGGCGCTCTACGCGTGGAAGAGTGCCAAATACGTGCAGGCAATCGAATTTCTACCGCAACTTCACCGAGGGTTTTGGGAACAGCGGGGCTACCACGATCGCGGCGACCCGTGGCGCGAGGAACGCTTTCGAACCTGAGAGAACGGCTGAGGGTCTGCCATTTGCGTGGAGCGAGATTTCCGGCGACATCTTTTAAGAAAGCGTGCGCCGTGTCTTCTTTACGCAATGTGCTGGAATACGACTTTGGCTCGGTGCTATGGCGTTGGCCTTCGATACGTCTAGAATTCCCAATGAATCCCTACCTCCCTGCCACAGCTTCTTCACAGCCGTTGCCTATCCTTCCTGCAACCCACTTTGGGAAAGGAGAAAAAAAATGAAGAACAGTTGGAAAGTGATGACAGGATTGGCCGTGGTTCTCGCAGCGGGGATCGTCGTCCTTGCGGGAAACGGTTTTGGGGAAAGCAACTGGGGAGATCAGAGTCAGGCTGGGAGTGCGTCGGCTTGTCTGTGTGAGGCAAGCCGAGACGCCGATGGGGATGGCATCCCCAACGCGCAGGATCCCGATTGGACGCGTCCACTCGATGGGACCGGCTACCAAGGCGGCGCTGGGTGCGGATGCGGCTTGAATACTGAGTGCCCCTTCTATGGCAGCGGCAACGGCGCTGGAGATTGCGGGGCTTGTTCGGGCGCGAATCGCCTTGGGCAGGGCGATGGATTCGGTCCATCCGCCGGTTGTCCAAGACGATAGAGAACACACTTCGAAGACAATCTCAGACAGGGGGGCGGCATCGGCTGCCCCCTTTTGATTTTCACGTTGTCTGGGGTTCGATCTTCCCTTTTGACTCGTGAAGGCATCACGGGAGAATCCAAGGGACGTCTCTGAACGAACGTCCTGTGTTGCAAAGACCAATCCGAGCGCCTAGCTTGCCAATTCGTCTGAGGGCGGTTCCGCGCTGTGCAGCCGGTACTCAATTACGTACGTCCCCGCGGGAAGCAAGTTTCGGTCCGGCCTGAGCAGGGTCACGCGCATGGTCTTTGAAGTAACCCCCACAGTGTGCTCTATGGCTCTGGGGGTTATCGGCGCGGGTGTCGTCACCACTTTGACCGTCGGCCGTGGGGCGCTGCGAAACTTGGCGGCAAAGGTGAATACGGCTTCGACACGAAAAACTTCGTAGGAAACGTGAAGGTCTAGGAACCCCGAATTGCGAATCCTTCCCTGATAGTCGAGGGCAATGTGGTCACCTTTGCTCGTAGTCGTCTGTTCTACGCCGCGGGTGAGGGTGCGGGGAAGGTTTGGAAATACGGCCTGGCGCTGCAGTTCCTTGAGCGCTTCGATCGCGGATTGTCTCTCTTTGGTGATTTCCCTTTGCAGTACGCGAATCTCTTCGAGAGACTCCGATACCGAAGCCTTCAGTGCGGGATTCTCTCCGTTCTTAAGCGATGCGATCTTCTCTTCAAGTGTTGCTACGGATTTGTCAAGCTGCGCAGTAGGATCCTGTTGTGAGGCTGGTGCGGCGCCGGAAGAGCGGGCCCAGTGCTCCACCGCGTCATTGACAATGGTTGCGATGTCGTTCTTGAGATCGCGAATCGCTTCATCGACGCGGATCATCTGGTCCCGCATGGATGAAACGGCGTGTTGAGACTTTCTGTACAACTGCCACGAAAGGAAGATGGTCAAAGCCGCGACCAGGATCGCTGCCAGGGAAAGAAGCAGAGCCGCGAGCTCTACGGGCGAGAGTGCCAAGCCACGACCTCCTATCACAGCTGTGAAGATGAGACTCATTATAGGGAGAATCGCTACGAAAAAACAAAGGATTGAAAAACTCTTCCGGCCTGATCGTACGTCCAGCCGACCTTGCATGTTCTACGGGTCAAACCGAATCGGAACCCATCGAGGAGGATGTGGCCAAACGGGCTGCGTGATCGGACTTCTGTGCAGCGTTTCTGTCATCCTGCCTTCGAGCCCGGTCTGCCGGAATCCTCTCTTCGCTATTCACTGGGCCGGGGTGGTCCTGCAATCGCGCTGCAAGGACTGATTCGCACGTCGTGTCCGATCGGCGAAATCTTCGCCACCGGCGAGACGGCTACTTGTGAATCCGCTTGAGGAAGGCTTCGAGTTCCGGCATGCCGCCCTGGAAGATGAGATCGGAATTCGAGGGACATCTCTGAAAGCGCGCGGTTTGTCAAGGTGAGCTTCTCAAGGCACCTCCTTTGAAGATGGTCACTGCATCATCTTTCCGGTGAGTCGGAGTCATCTCTTCGCTGTCCAGGCAGCAATAGGTTGTTCGGGTGACGTGTCGCAATCACAAATCGAACCTGTGCCGGTTCATGTCCCTCGTCGCGCTCACGCCTCCCTCTTCGACCCTACCTCTGCGCGGTCCGTTGCTGGATCGCGATATGCTTCCTTCTTCTTCAGCATCCAATACGTTGCCTCGGCCAGATGCCGCCCAACCGCTCCAATCGCTTTCTGATGGCCTCTTCGACGTTTCACTCGTTCGTACAGACGACTGACATGCTGCTGTGGGTGTCGTCGTCGATGCATCATCGTCACGTTGGCTGCCTCAGCGTAAGCCCACTTCAGGTAGTGATTGACATCGGGACGTGTACGCCCATACCGAATGTGTCCTCCACTCGCATGTACCCTCGGAGTCATTCCAGCATACGAAGCGAGGTGACTCGCACTCGGGAAACGCTCGACATCACCGACCTCCGTGAGAATGACCACCCCAAGGATGAAGGCGACTCCCGGTAGCGTCTTGATGGTTTCGAGTGCCGTGATCTCACCGAACACATCGGCCATCCGGCCTTCGAACTCCTCGATTCTCGCCTGGAGATGATCAAGCTCTTCGAGCAGGGATTGCGTTGCATACCGCGTCTCCGACGGAAGCTCTTCCAGACATCGAGCGAGAATACGTCGGCCACGCACGCCGAACAGGTCCGTGACTCCACCTGTCTTAAGTCCGTACTTGGCCAGGTTGGCGTGGATGCGATTCTTCAGCTTTGTCCGCTGTCTGACGAGCACCATCCGTGTCCGCGGCAGCTCGCGTGCATCTCGGAGTTCTCGCGGTGGAATCCACACCGTCGGCAGCGTCCCTGATCGCTGAAGACGGTTGAGCCCTCGAACATCCAGTCTGTCGGTTTTGTTGATCGATCCACTCATCACCTTTGCCCGGCGAGCGTTGACCAACTGCGGAACCATTCCTGCAGCCTCGATCTCGTCGGTGATCCAGTACCAGTTCCCGATCGTCTCCACAGCAACCGGTGACCCTTGCTCAAACTCCTCCAGAAATCCCTGAAGCGCTCCCCGTGCGTGAGCGATCCGCTGCTCTCGCAATACCTTCCCCGTTTCATCCTGCACCAACGCCCACGTGTAGTGCTTGTGGGAATCGAACGCGATACACTGCATCGTGCGCCTCCTTGCGGCAACTGCCGCTTCTTCTTCACCGGCAGCGTACTGCACTGCCGGCAAAGGAGGCGCGCTTTCATAACATCACATTCATCTACCAGATCTGCGACAGCTTGAATGTGTGCGATACGGCGATAGTCGAAGTGGATGTCGTGCCGGTGGACGATCCACCGGTGGCGAACGACGACTCGACGCCGACGCCGGAGGACGTTGCGGTGGTGATCGACGTACCGGCCAACGACTACGACGTGGACGGGAACCTCGATCAAACGACGGTGACGATCGTAAGTCAGCCATCGAACGGGACGTTGAGCGTGAACGGAATCAGCGGCGAGGTGACCTACACGCCGGAGACGGACTTTCACGGAACCGACACGTTCAGCTACCAGATCTGCGACACCGACGGACTGTGCGACGTTGCGGAGGTGACGGTGAACGTCGGACCGGAAGACGATCCGCCGGTTGCCCGGGATGACGCGGAAAACGTGTTCGAGGACGGCGTGGCGACGGTCGACGTGCTCGACAACGACTCCGATCTGGACGGGAACCTGGATCCGACGTCGGTGTTGGTGACATCGCCGCCGGCACACGGAGACGTGACCGTCGACCCGGTGACCGGTGAGATCGACTACGAGCCGGACCCAAACTACAATGGACCGGACTCGTTCGTCTACCAGGTGTGCGACACCGACGGCGCGTGCGACGTTGCGACGGCGACGATCGACGTAGCACCGATCGATGACCCGCCAGTGGCGAACGACGACGGAGCGAGTGTGGCCGAGGACGGGAGCGTCGTGA
>CAZDDA010000215.1:0-3053 GCA_964504085.1 uncultured Thermotogae bacterium
TGGAATTAGGTCCCCTATCGCTTAACTACAGTGATCACCCATTAATGGAAAGGATTATCGCTGCAGGGGGAGGCGGATCTGAAGAGGATGAGGAACCACCCCCCTTTGGAACATATGCTATTCTGGAATCCAACGGTTGGGGAGTAGTGGTGGAACGGCAGATGAGTGCGATCCTGGCCAAGAGCAACACGCTAGCTCGGTGGCTATTAGTGCTCAACACCGGGCTCTTTGTCATCGCGGTTGGGGTAATGCTGGTGTTTACACGCCGCATTGCGGAGGAGCGAAGTCGGGCGGAAAAGGAAATCAGGGAGCTAACTCAGTATCAGGAAAGCATCATTGACAATGCCAACGTGTGGGTAGACGTCCTTGACAAGGACTTCAACATCAGGCTTTGGAACAGGGCGGCTGAGGTGATCAGCGGATATTCCCGCGAAGAGGTTGTAGGACACAACAAGATCTGGGAATGGCTCTACCCGGATGAGGCGTACCGCAATGAGGTGACGGAGAAAGTCGCTGCCATCCTCGAAAAGGGCAAAGTAGATCAAGATCTCGAAACCACCATACGGTGCAAGGATGGCCAAACCAGAACCATCGCATGGAACGTACGAAGCCTGCTAGATGAAACGGGTAAATCTGAAAGATTCATCGTCATCGGCCGTGACATCACCTTGCAGAGGCAACACGAAAAGGAGCTTATCCGTATGGCCCAGCATGACCCTCTCACTGGTGCCTACAACCGCCATTACTTCGATGAGGTGATCCAACAACAGGAGATTTCTCGCTCGAAACGCTACGACCGTCCTATTGGATTCCTGATGGTAGACGTCAACCGTTTCAAGGAGGTCAATGATCGATTTGGCCATCAGATCGGTGACAAGGTCCTCCAGGTAGTGGCCGACATTCTTCTTCACAACGTCAGGGGATCGGACATTGTTGTGCGTTACGGTGGCGATGAATTCCTCGTTGTGCTATTGGAGCCCAACGGTGAGACCAACGCTGTCGTTAATCGCATTCGTGCGGAAGTAGCTCGCCGAAATAGGACCGATCCGCTCATCGACTTTCCGATTACCTTGGCGATTGGGGCCGTACATTGGAATCCAGGAAATGCCGAGTCTATCAATAGCATCCTATCTGAAGCTGATAGGCTGATGTACGAAGACAAAAGAAGCGTATCAGATACGACTCAAGTCTGGTAGAATAGGGTGATGAGCCCCATCCCTATCACGCAACGAAAGGTTTTCTTTTGTTGCAGCAAATTGATGAAAGTGCTTCTTTGCTTGGCTAGGGGCTTAGATCTAAGAAGTCACTGCATCTGTCAACAGTAGTTGTCGCACTGATTTCCTCTACGCGAATAACAGGGAGCGGATACCTTGTTGGGAAGCTCTCATGGATTCTCACCTCAGCACCTGCCGCCACCACTCTTCCCCGCACTGAGACATTCCTGTGCAGCAATGTCTCCAGGAAGGGATCTTCCTGCCAGGGTAGGCGTTCTCTGTAGACCAAGATATAGAACCCCTCTAGACCGAGGGTGACGTCCTGCATCTGAAGTAGGTAAAGAGGACCTTCGCTCTTCGAACACCATAATTGGAGTGTTTTGAATAGAAAGCCTTTCCACGTGCCGCTGAGGGCACCTCCACCGGGTACTCCTTCTGGAGGGATTCCCCTTACTGCAATGACTCTAAGGGAGTCTTCGTCATGTGGAATGTCGAAATCCAAAGGTGCGATCACAATCGCAAAAGGCATTTTTGCAGGTCCAGGGGGTCCTCTGCGGCCGAAAATGTTAGCCGCGTCAGGCACTTCGACTAGGAAGAATGGACCAAAAGACTCAGTCTCACCCGGAGATAGTAAAATGGGTGGAAAAACTGAATGCGCCGTGACAGATGTGTCGGCTCTCATAAACGTCACCATTGAGATTTCATAAATAGGGGCACCGAGCAGGCTCGGATCAGCGGTGTTTGTTACCTCGAGCGACACCTCTACCGACGTGCCGTTCGAAGCAAGTGCTGCACTGCCCCCGAACAAAACCAGAAACGAGACCAAAGCCAAAAAGGCAATCACTGAGATTCGTCCTTGCTTTGGCATTTTCTCCTCCTTTTGGATGCAGATAATTCCGCGTTCGCGCAACCTTCATTAATGAGCGGCTCTGTTGAAGTATAGAGCTAGGGAATGGGTTGACCAACAAGCTCTGTGAACAGTTGAAGGTCTTGCAGGGGGATTTACCTCTTCAAGGTCCTGCCGTGGGGAAAACCGACTGTCGCAACCGGAGGGAATCTACTGTTGCAAGGGAGAGAGAAGCCTTTGAGGCTACATCGTAGATGCGCTAAACCTATGTGGAGATGAACATCGAGAAGAGAGCTACAAATGCTCTCAATGCCGTTTCAGAGCGTTTCCGCCACGAATCCTTTGCTTTTCCTCCACGTATTAGGACGAAACCGACGTGACGCCCCGTGTGTAGATATGCCGAGGAGGTATACATGAAAAGCAAAAGGAAGCTGTTCGTGACGTTCTTGCTGGTCGGTTTTTTGGCTACTTCAACTGTACTGGGGGTGCAGGGACCGCCCAGTCCGCTCGGGATCGTCCCAACACCGACGCCACAACCTCTCACAGTGAATGTCTGGACTGATAAATCGGCCTACTCAGTGGGTGAGACGATGCGGGTATTCTTCAACGTGAACCAGCCAGCGTACATCTATCTCTACGATATTCAGCCGGATGGAATAGTGAGACTGGTCTTCCCTAACGCATATTCGCAGAGCAACTTCATTTCCGCAGGAAACCATGTATTGCCGGATAGTCCTTCTTATCACTTCACGGTTCATGAACCCTCTGGGGTGGAGAAGTTGCAAATCATTGCCAGCGTCACTCCGCTATCGCTTTCACCCAGCAGCTTTGGTGAGCCGTTTCCGATGGCCTCTCCGGAAGCGATTCAGGGGCAGATTATGGGAATAACTCCTGAGCCGTGCGAGCCAGTGTGGACGACGGCTTGGACATCGTTCACGATCATTGCGCTTGCACCTTCGCCATCGACCTCCTGCCCATCGTGCTACCAACCC
>CAZDDA010000215.1:3153-4722 GCA_964504085.1 uncultured Thermotogae bacterium
GCTCCTCCCTGCTACAAACCTTGCACACCGTGTTTCCCCTTCTTCTCGTTCTTCGGAGGCTGCTTCCGTACAAACAATTGCTGTGGGCCAACGATTAGGTTCCATTTTGGCATGCGATTCGACTGCGATCCGTAGACAGACATCGTCATAGATGTACCACCTACCCTAAGGGGTCCCGTAATGGGACCCCTTCTCATTTGCTGGAGTGGTAACCCCGCCACTTCGGACTCCTACAGCAATAGGAACCCGTTGTGGCGTGAAGACACAAGGTGGCTGGTCTACGCTCCAAGACAGTCAAGGGCAGCGGTTTGTAGAGCGGAGCAACCTTCTTTTTGGGATGACAGTGTTTCCTGAAGAATTGTTCTAGGACCAGCTAGCTCTCCTTGTGGCAGAACCACCAATCGAAGCACTCTTGTTCTTCGAGTCTCTTCCGGGCAGACTTCTCATCTGTAGGTGGGGGGATAATCACTCTGTCCTTGATCAGCTCGTTGTTCGGCCATCCTGCTGGAATGGCTACGCCCTTGTCAGCAGATAGTTTGAAGCCCTTGACCATGCGGACGATTTCATCCATGTTTCGGCCAAGTTCTTGCGGGTAGTATAGGACAGCACGAACCGCGCCTTTGGGGTCGACAATGAAGACGGCTCTTACGGTATTTGTACCCTTGCCAGGATGGACCAGTCCGAGCTGATTTGCGGTTGTCTCCGTTGCGGCGACAATGGGGAACTTGATCTCGACGTCGAGCTTTTCCTTGATCCACTCCACCCACTTGATATGCGAGAAGACCTGATCGACGCTCATCCCAATCAGATCACAATCGAGCTCCTTGAACTGATCGTAGCGCTTCTGGAATGCCACAAACTCCGTGGTACAAACCGGTGTGAAGTCCGCGGGATGGCTGAACAATACGAACCACCTACCCTCAAAGTGGTCGGGAAGAGACAGCTTGCCGTGGGTGGTCTGAACCTCCATCTTTGGAAACGGATCGCCAAGAAGTGGAAACCTCTGTTCCATCAACAACACCTCGCATTTGTTTGCTTAAGATGTTACACGCAAAACAGGAAGGCCGCTACACCTGTTCCAACCGTGGAGGAATAGCTCTTGTCCCAAGGGTTTTGACTGTCGCAATCGAAGGCTTTCTTTTGTTGCAATAATAGACGGCTCTTGTTTCGAGAGTGATTGCAGAAGGAAACGCCTGTGCGAGTTCTAGAAGGACGGTTCTGTAGCGTAAGGCTTGGAACGTCAGGAGTCCTTAGAACACTGTGAAGCGTGGCGCTGTAGGTACGGGCACAAGCTAGAAGGCAATCCGATCTCGCCGGGCTACGTCCAACAGAGGACCGAGCGCTACGCGACCAAGGCAAGAATCAGCAAGAGCATCCACCCGTATACCTTGCGGCATTCGCTTGCGACGGCTCTTTGTAGGAAGACGGCGAGGATACGGCTGGCGCAAAAAGCGCAGGGTCATGCCAGCCAGCCCACCACCCAGATCTACACCCACATCGTTGACGAGGAGCTGGAGGACGCCCTCAAACCCTTTCGCCAACCGACGGCAGTAGCGGTGCAAGCGATCA
>CAZDDA010000216.1:0-4721 GCA_964504085.1 uncultured Thermotogae bacterium
CACCCGTACGGTGTTCACGTCGGAACGAGCTGCGATTTTCTTCTTTGCCATTACAACGACCTCCACCATCGTTCGACCCAATTCTTGGCCCGTTCAAGCGTGGTGTAATCTCGAAACGACTTGTCAGCAGGGTCTGCGTACACATCCCCGCGCCAGGGTTTCTCTTCGCTACCCTTCGCGAACCACACGCATCCAACAGGTCGCCAGCCATCCTCATTGGGTGCCTCAAACGAGGCGTGCTGATCTGCGGCCTTGTACGTTGAGTCCTTCATCTCTAGGGCCCAGCCCTCATCAATGACTTGGACCTTCCGCCATCTGGTCTCTTTAGGCTCCATCATTCATCCTCGGCGTTGCGGATGCGGGCGTACTGTGGGAAGCGGGACGCGGCTACATTATCACCGGCGTCCTTCTGGCGCTTGCCTTCTAGAGTTTCACCAACCAAGGCGTCCGCTCCCATTTCCCAGAACCGCACCCGGTCCTTGTCACTGAGACTACCGCCGACTTTGATAACGTCACCGTTAGCAAGTTCCACGACGAAGGCACCAAGCCGGCCCTCGTTCTTCTTGCCCTTCTTGCCTTCCTCCAAGCCGATGATGGTGCCTTCGAAGTCCTCCCAAGGCTTGTACTTCAACCAGTGCGGGCAACGGAAGTCACGATGCTTCGCAGGTTCGTAGGCCGCATTCGGGTCCTTGATCATCAGACCTTCGAACCCCTGCTCCAAGAGGTTAACAATTAGGTCTTCGATGTCGCTCTGGTCATCGATGGGGTATCTTGGCACAAGCTTGAAGTTCTTACTGTGGCCTGCATTCCGCAGCTTTCGAATTAGACCCTTCAATGCCTTGCGTCGCCGGCTATCCTTATGCGGGTGCCCACCACGACGGAACCCGTCGATGGGCACCAAGTCGAAGCAGAACAACTTGATGTGATTCAACTTCTTCTTCTGCTCGGCAGTCAGGTTCTCCGGCGCGGTACGAATCAGCGTCTGCGTCTCGTTCCACGTCTTGCTCATAATCTCCGCGTCCAACGCCACGTTGTCTGTAACTGACGCCAGCCGGTCCGCGAGGAACTGAAGGCCAGGATACTCCTTACCATTGCGAGAGCGCATAACGGCCACCCCATTCTCCACCTCACAAATGAAGCGGATACCGTCGCACTTCGGCTCCCCAACACAGGGGAACGGAGGTACGTGGTCCGGGTATTCCAGCGCTAGTTGAACAGTGTAGCGTTGCAGGACTCCAGGCCACACAGCATCGAACGTCTTGAACGCGATGCCGATGCGAAGATCCCGGCGCAAGATTCTGCGGTACCACTTCTCTTCCTGCTTGGAGAGGCGTCGAAGGAACTTGGCTACAGTCTTCTTGGCCTTGTTACCGGTCAGCTCGCGAGACTCCAGTTGCTTCAGGAGTTTCCTGAACTTTTTGTAGCGGTCATAAGGACCGCCCTCCATGGTATCCGTACACATTCCAGACGCGGCTGGAGGGGCGTATCCATAAGTAGCATTGCCATCCATGGCCATGACAAAGAGGTTGCGTAGAGCACCGTTCTTTTTGCGTTTGGTAAGTAGCTCGATCTTAACCTTGCGCTTTTTGCCCATACCCTCGATTTCGTCGAGAGTGTCAAAGGCGCGTTTGACGGCTCGGTCTTTCTTGGTCATCAGTGCCACCTAGTGTACAGCTTGGTCTTGAGGAGGAAGTCACCCTCATCTTTTGAACGGACTATAGCACGTCCACGAAGAATGGGCTTGGCCTTTCGTAGTTTCTTCTTACCGCTCTTGGTCGTGTACTCCTCACGAGGATGGTAATCAACGTTCTCGAAGTGTCCCGGCGTCGTCATAGCGAAGTGGAAGAACTGCATTGGGAAGCGGCCCTCATCCTCCGGGTAAGCAATGTGGAACGCATCCTTCCGAGTTATGACTTTGAATCGCTCGGCCCCCTCTTTCGGCCAACCATCCGCGTGGTAGCGGGCAATCAACCATTTCTGTATGTCCTCAGCGATATACAGGGACTTGGCGAAGAACACAAAGTCATGAGTACCTGCTACAGGCCTACGTAGATCGCAGTAGTTCGGTCGCGAGTCTAGCCCGTGCTTTACAAAGAACTGGTGGGGTACGTCGTTGCAATAGACCGCGTACGGAGTCGGACGCCAGCGTGTGCGGGTTCGTTGGCCTTTCTTACGGACCTTGACGCCATCCACGTGCTTCTTAATCCAGGCCTGCGAATCCACGAAATGCGGAGTCATCGAAGCATTGCGGGAAGTAAGTTTTTTACTGCCAGAAGTTGCAGCAATAACAGTCATCTTATCGGGGTCGTACACCGTCACATCGTACGTGGGTGTACCGTAGCCGCGAGACTTCAACTGTCGCTTGTAGGCGCGTTCCTGCCGACGAATCTGTTGTATGCGCTTTCTCTGTTTAGGAGTAAGCACGCGGAACTCTTGGAAGTCCCCATCGCCGGCTTCAATCTTCGAAATACGGTCTGGAGTCACCTTGACCGGGTCCACCTCGGAACCTACTAGTACGTAGCCAGATCCGGACCCGGATCCAACTTCCACAAGACCTACACGCTCACGGCGAACCTCACCACCTTTGTGAAAGGTTATCCAATCACCAAGGTTGATATCTGCTACGAACGCCTTTGAACGGTCGCGCTTCAGAGTTTGAATCAGTTTGTATAGCGCTTCCAAGTCTTTGACATCTGTTTTGTCAGAGAGGAGCGCGTTTGCGATTTTGTTGGTGCGTTTTTTATCAAAGCCCTCCGCATCAACGAAGAAAGGGCATTTCTTTTCCATTCCCAACTGCTCACAAGTCTGGCCGTTGGGGTTTGTTTGTAGTGCTACACGGAAGTGTATGCAACCCGCACAGGGGTTGTCATTTGCTGTTGCCACAGGACACCTCTAGGAAGAACGGGATTTGTTGGATGAGCGAATGACTTCAATCTGGACGTGGGGAAGATCCCCACTTTTGGAAACCTGCTTGGCGAGTGTTCGAAGAGAATCAAGGTTGCGACCGTGACGACCCACAAGGATCGGATAGTCTTTGTCAGCGACTGACAACTCGATAATCATCGATGTGCTCACTGCCGCCATGTCGAGCGTGTACTCTTCATGGCCTAGCATCCGGTTTACCACTGTCCTTACGAAATCAATCAGGTCATCCTGAGATGGAATAGACCTGCTGGACATTATGAAACCTCGGAACCACGGAATGGCTAGTATGTATGTTGTTAGACCTTAAACGGGTAAACGCCTGGGGACCGAAGCCCCCAGGCGTCATTGCGACTTCATGTCGCTAGTTGGCCGATGCGGCGAGCTTGCTACTCGTCGTCCTCATCGTCCTCGAAATCCTCGTCGTCGTCGTCGAAGTCCTCATCGTCTTCGTCGTCGAAGTCCTCGTCCTCGTCCTCCTCGGGCTCGGGCTCGGGCTTCTTCTTGGCCTTCTTGCCCTTCTTGGGGGCAGCCTTCTTCTTGGAAGACTTCTTGGACTTCTTGGCCGGAGCCTCGTCCTCCTCCTCCTCTTTCTCCGGGCGCTCCTTCAGGGTGAGGCCGGAGGGGAGCGCGGCAACGTTCACCGTGGTGGTGAACTTGCTGCCGTGTCGCCAGTACACGACGGTGGCCGTCCCGGTGGTCTCGTCAAAGGCGATACACTCGCCGCTGACTTGATCCATCGTCATCACCTGCATCTCGAACGAAACCTCGTTGCCGACGTAGATGTCACTCAGGCTTTTGGCGGCTGCTTTCTTACCTTTCTTCGGCATTGTTGCCTTCTCCTCTTTCAGTGTTGGTCTTTCGACCGGGTTGGTCTTGGTGCCCTAGCGGGCGAGTGAACAGATGCCTACTCTCGGCAACTGCCCACCCTTTACCGTTGCGGGTTCTGTTATAACATGGTTACACATCGCCCGCAATCGAATCACGGTCACTATTTACAGAGCGTCATCATCAGGACTCTCAGCTCGATGCTTGAGAGGGATGATTTTTCTCGCAAGTGAGTAGAATGAATTCTCTTTATAGCGATAGTACCAATCCTTTTCGGTGATCGCTCCAAAGTCTATGGTTGAGTAGTTGATCAAGTAAATGTTCAGCTCGTCACGCTGTACGCGTTGTCGAAGCTCATCCATGTACTCGTCAGATATAACGTCTGTTGTGTCAGTAAGCACAACCGCACACGATATGTCGTTTTCGATGATGTCTCGGGCTACGAAATCATAGACCGTTCCACCAGCCGTCCATAACACACCCTCTGCCGGGTCCACCTTCACCAGAGCAATGACGTCATCTTGGTAGATGAGCTTGTCAAACAACTCGTGTTCGGGCTGTGGCGGGGCATGCTTGACGCCGCAGGAAAACTGCACCGCATCGTAACCTACCGAACGCAACTGCTTACACGTCCAAGGTATGATTGAATACGCCGCTTCCATCGACCCACTCACATCGATATAGAATCGAACGTAAGCGTAGGGCGTCGGCGAGGAGGCCTCCGCGACCCCATGCTGATAGGTCGTTAGTTCGATACCAGCCCCAAGTAGGAATCCGTCTCGTCGAGAGAATCGCTGGGGTGGGAACATGGAGTCGTAGTACTCTTGAGGTTGCTGAGGCACGGACGCAGTTATGTCGGAAGTCATCCCCATAAGCTGGTCCAGGGATGCGACATCGAACAGAAACTCTGCCCCAATACCTAGCATCCTTCTTTCCTTACCGGACATATCCTCTACCAACAAAGAGACTCC
>CAZDDA010000217.1:0-4720 GCA_964504085.1 uncultured Thermotogae bacterium
CTCTCAGGAGGAGACGGAATGATCGATCTTCGAAGCGACACGGTGAGCAAACCGACGGCCGAGATGCGAAAGGCGATGGCGCAGGCAGAGGTGGGCAACGCCGCCTACGGTGAGGACCCCACGGTCAATCGGCTGCAGGAGCGGGCAGCGGAGATGCTGGGGATGGAGGCGGCACTGTACGTCCCGTCGGGGACGATGGCAAACCAGATCGCGGTCAAGATCCACGTCCGTCCCGGCGACGAGGTGATCCTCGACAGCGAATCGCACATCTTCAACAAGGAAGTGGGGATGATGGCCGCCTTCGCCGGCGCCTTGGCGAGAACGATAACCACTGCACACGGGGTCCTGCCGATCGAGGCCGTCGAAGAGGCAATCCTCCCGATAAGCCGTTCCGAATCGCAAACAGGTCTAATCTGCCTGGAGAACACGCACAACCGAAAAGGCGGGACGATTTATCCGCTGGACGAGATGCGGGCATTGATCGAGCTCGCCCACTCCAAGGGAGTACCCATCCATCTTGATGGGGCAAGGATCTTCAATGCGTCCGTCGCCACGGGAACTGCGGTCAGGGATCTGGTCAAAGGTTTTGATTCGGTCATGTTCTGTCTCTCCAAGGGGCTCGGGGCACCGGTCGGATCGCTGTTGCTCGGGTCAACGGCGTTCATTGAGGAGGCGCACCGCGTACGCCGCATGCTCGGTGGGGCGATGCGACAGGCCGGCATCATTGCAGCGGGTGGACTGCACGCCCTGGAGCACCACATCGAACGGCTGGCAGAAGATCACGACAACGCCAAGCTGCTGGCAGATGTCCTCCGAGGCAAGGATCAGGTCACGCTCGAACCGGTGCATACCAACATCGCCATCTTCTCCCTTGCAGGAATCACCGCCGAGGATTTTGCCGAGCAAATGCGCACCGAGGGGATCCTGGTGAACCTGGTCTCCTCAAAGAAGATCCGATTGGTGACTCATTTAGATGTGGGCCGCGAGCAAGCCTTGACGGCCGCCGACGCACTGGATGCGATCCTGCGGTGAGGAGCCGAGGACTGAACAACGGCTAGAAATCCCAATCCGGCTTGGGGTCGGGCAGACGGAGCACACGGTCAAGCCGCTCAAGCAGATCCTGCGGGCCGGAAAGGGCATCGGTCCACGCGAGTCCTGCTGCCGGGCGAACACCCAACCACAACCGCGTGAACGCTCCCACCGAGGCGTTCAGCGTGGGAAGTGAGGGATCCCTTCCGGGCTCGGCGGACGAAGTTGGCCCCAATGTCACTACGTACTCTCCGGCGACCCCACGCCAGGGTGCGGCGGCGTCCAGGAATTGCTCGATGGGATCGCTCAGAACGAGATGGAATCGAACACTCTCTCCCGATAGCCGGGTCCGATCCAGGCATCCCTGCAGGTCGCAGATTCGAGCCTGCCAATGGGCGCAGGCATGAATGCTGCTTTCGTATTTCGACTTCTCAGTTACTTGCTGCATCTTGATGGGCTGCTTTAGAAAATCCTGCAATTGGATCCCGGACGGCTCGCGCAGCTTCACCAGCCGGACCTGATCGCCAAGGCTCTTCAGAAGTGCCAAGATTTCCAGAAACTCCTCCCGCGTTCGGTAGCTCAGCCACCCGACTCGGTAGGGACCATTCTCAACATCCTTGGCACTGCACCAGAAATGATGGGTCAATTCCCCGTCTGCGCCGTCGGCGTAGCCGAGACCGAAGCCATTTTGACTCCAAAGCATCTCGGCACGCGTAACCTGAGGGGCTTCCAGGTTGCACGCGCCGTGGCCGCGAAGGCGAGCCAAGCGAGATGCGTGCACCACCTTCCAGCTATCGGAGGTGATCCTCTTGGGCACCCGTGGCTTCGCCGATACGGTCAGCTGTGTGGGATCGAAGGCACACCAGTGCTCGTAGCCACCGTTACCGAACCCAAGCTGGTTGTAGTAGCCCTGTTCAAAGACGCCGAGCAGTGAGACCAAAGCCCCGTCCGCCGCGGCGCTTGCCACGGCATGCGCGGTCAACCGGCTTGCCAATCCGAGCTTTCTGGCAATCCGACTCGTCGTGACTGCGGTGACACCGGAAAGAGGCAGATCCTCGTTGAGGTAACGTATCGTTCCGGTGTTCAGATTCACCATGCATTCCGCCTCACCGTTCAGCTCGGCTACCATATTTCGACTGCCCTCGAGGAAGAGGTCCATCGCCTCTTCGTCTTTCTTCTTGTCAATCCAACCGATCTCACGCCAGACGCGATGAACCGCCTCTTTGTCGCTTTTGGGGTCGTACTCGCGTAATGTCATTGTCGATCCTTCTCGTCTCTCGCCCTTGTGGCAAAGACGTCGCTTCGGATAAGTACGTTGTTGCCTTTCACGACTGGGCGCGCGGACGAAGCCCGTGGTTTTCTTCTAGCGCATGTAGATCCCGCCGTTGGCGTTGATGGTCTCACCGGTAATGTAACCGGCCCGTTCGGAGGCGAGAAACACCACAAGTGCGGCGATCTCCTCGGGCTCAGCGACACGCCGTGCCGGGATCTTGGCGCGAATGGCGTCCCCGTGCTGTGCCAGCGCGTCGGCGTTCATCTCGGTATTGGTGTAGCCGGGGGAGACGGCATTCACCGTAATCATCGGTGCGAGCTCCAACGCCAGCGACTTGGTCAGCCCGATCAGCCCCGCTTTCGCCGCGGCGTAGTGCACACCGTGATCGGATCCGGTCATCGCTCGTAGCGAACAGATGTTTACAATCCGCCCCCATCGCTCTTGTCTCAAGTAGGGAAGTGCTGCCTTCACCGTATACATGGCCGCTGAGAGATTAACGGCCACGGCACGATCCCAGTCCTCGATCGATATCTCCTCAACCGTGCGATGCTGCGAGAAACCCGCATTGTTCACCACAATGCGGATGCCTCCAAATCTCTTCGCCGTCTCCTTCACCAGTGCCTGAACTGCATCAACATCGGCAACATCGGCCTGGAAAGGGAAGGCTCTTCCCCCTGATGCCTCAATCTCACACACCAACTCCAAAGCGCGCTGGCGATTGGCCAAGTAGTTAATGCTCACTCCATAGCCGGCAGCCGCAAGCTGCGTCGCGACCGCCGCGCCGATTCCGCGCGAGCTTCCCGTCACCACCGCACCGGACTTATCGGACAAAATACTCTCCCTTTATCATAATAAGCGGATTATAGTCCCTGAAGCCGCAATGCTCACGTGCCGGGGTCTCCATTAGGACAAGGGCCTACAAAGGAAGCGGCAAGAACGGGCCGATCTACAGGTATTTCAAAGCCTCACGGGCAACATTCACACGGCGTTCATCTTCCAGCCAACGGGCAAGTTCCGGCCGGACAATCTCCGGCTTCTTTCGGCCGAGCTTCCACATCGCCGATGCGACCGCCCGCCACACGTAGCGCCGCTCATCGAGCGACAGTTTCCTCAAGATTATCAGCGCCTTCTTCACCAGCCGCGCCCCCGCCGAAGCAGAAAAGGACATTGCCACATTCCACAGGACCTGTTCATCGTTCGAAGTGGACCACCTAACGAGGTATTCGAAGGTCATGTCCGGATAGTAGCGGAGCAGAGAAGCCCCAATGACGAATGGACCCAGATTCCGGCGCAGAGTGGAATCCCGGTCGGAGAGGAGAGGTTCGATCAGCTTAAGAAGTGGCTCCGCCCACTCCAGTCGCCGGGTCTGCGCCGCTTTCGCCGCCGCGATGAGAACCGCACGACGCACGTTGGCTGACGAGTGCTCCCGCCACTCGCGCAGGATCTCCATCACTTTCGAGTAATCGGCACGTAACAGCTTGCCGCAGGCGTCGCCAGCCGATTCACGGACCGTCCAGTCTGGATCGTCAGCCAGTTGAAGCAGAAGCGAAAGCGTACTTTGAGGATCGCTGGGATACGCCTTCGGAAGGAGGCCACATGCCACGTGCCGGGAGGCGGGTTCCGATCGAGCGGCGAGCTTGACCGCGTGGGCAAGGAGGATCTCTCTGCTCTGCGTGGAACGCACAAGCTGTTTTACGGCGTAACGAAGCTCCGGAGCCTGTGCTCCCTCAAGTATCTCGGCCAATGTGTCGAACGCTTGCTCCTGAATGACTCGATCGATTACCTCGCGCATGATCCCCCTCCTTGATCTCGTAAGCATTCCGGCTGTCACATTAAATGACGGACGGACGCCGCGGTCAAATGACCGGCGACCAAGGTCGGTTTGGTTGCAACGACCTCGACGATGTAAGATACGTCAATCCTTTATCAGGAGGACACGCGATGAAGAAGATGGGGCGATTCGTGGCAGTCTTGGTGCTTCTCGTGGTAGTGGCCGGTCCGGCTTTCGCACAGGAAGAAAACCTCTCCGAAGGCCGCACGTTGGGGATTGGGATGCAGATTGGTTTCCCTTTGGGTGGCCTTGTCAGCGGACGCTATTGGTTCACACCTGATGTGGGCACGGAAGGAATTATCTTTCTGTGGGGGGATGTGGGCGAGTTTGAGGGGACCGCCACAGCACGGTTCCTGTATCGGGTGAGCGACACTCCGACGGTTGATTTCTACACCGCACTGGGGGCGACGTTTCCCTTCTCACCCTACGGTGAGACCGAGGCAGTCTTTTCCGGGGTCGGGGGGATCGAGTTCAGCTTTCCGTTTGCAGGAAGCCTGGCCTGGAACGTGGAGTTTGGTGCCGCACTGTCCACACAGGGTGAGGTAACCATGGCAATCGGAACGGGACTGCACTTCTATTTCTGAGCC
>CAZDDA010000218.1:0-4715 GCA_964504085.1 uncultured Thermotogae bacterium
AGCCGATTCAGGGGAAGGGTGTCTACGTTCCCGATGATGATTTCCTGCCGGAGGCTCAGCGCCTGTGCCGAAAACACGGGGCGGTCTTCATCGTCGATGAAGTCCAAACCGGACTCGGCCGAACCGGAAGATTCTTCTGCGGCGAACACTGGAATCTTGGGCCGGACATGACCACCATCTCCAAGGCTCTGAGCGGCGGCTTCATCCCGGTCGGTGCAGTGCTCATGCGCCGGGAAATCCACCGGAAAGTCTTTTCCAGCCTGGAGCGTTCCGTAGTGCACATGAGCACCTTCGCGATGAATGACATGGCGATGGGCGCCGGGCTGGAAACGCTGTCCGTGCTGAGAGAAGAGGATCTGGCTGCAAATGCAGCAAGATTGGGAGAGTACTTCACTGCCGGTCTGCGAGAGCTGCAACGCAAATACGAGATGGTGAAAGACGTGCGGGGGAAGGGCCTGATGGTGGGGATCGAGTTCGGCCCGCCAACTTCGCTCAAGCTCAAGCCTGGATGGGCCACACTGGAGAAGGCACAAACGGGTCTGTTCGCCCAGGTGGTCGTGATGAATCTCATGCGCGAGCATCGGTTGTTGACCCAGGTTTCTGCCCACCGGGTAAACATCGTGAAGTTCCTTCCGCCACTGAATACCAGCGAGCAGCAGATCAACGACGCGCTCACAGCTATGGATCAAACCCTTGCTGTGGCCCACCGTTTCCCCGGCGGCCTGTGGAAGATGGGAGCGGATCTGGTCAAGGGAGCATTGGGCCGCTAGTCCCGCACGTAGCCGTTCTCCTTAAACCAGGCAACGGCCTTATCCAGTGCTTCCCTGGCCGGGGTCTGTGGGAAGTTCAACTCTTCGACGGCCTTGCTCGGATCGAAGAACATCAGATGACGCGACATGCGGATTGTCTGCGGGGTCATCCGCGGCGTGCAGCTTGGGAAGAGCGTGCAGAAGCCGGCGTTCAGGAAGGACATAGCCAGAATCGGGTAGTAGGGCAGCCTGAACCTTGGAGCAGGAAGTCCGGTGATCTCGGCCAACAGATCGAGCAGTTGCTTCATCGTCAGGTTCTCCCCACCGAGGATGTAGCGCTCCCCCACGCGGCCTTTCTCCGCAGCGAGCAGGTGCCCCAGCGCCACGTCCTCCACATCAACGACGTTCATCCCCGTATCCACGTAAGCCGGCATCTTTCGATTGAGAAAATCAAGGATCGTCCGTCCGGTCGGGGTCGGCTTGATGTCGCCCGGCCCAACGGGAAAACTCGGGTTGACGATCACCACCGGCAGATCCCGAGCGAATTCGAGCGCCACCCGCTCGGCCAGGTATTTGCTTTTCTTGTAGTCCCCGATGATATTTTTGAAGCTGACCGGAGCGGTCTCGTCGGCCGGTTGTCCGTCTTCTCGCAGTCCAAGCGCGGCGACCGAGCTGGTGTACACGACCTTTTCCATCTTCTCATCCATTGCTGCCTGCAGTACGTTTCGGGTGCCCTCGACGTTGACGTCGTGGATCAAGCGGCGCGGGCGGACCCAGAACGAGTACAGCGCTCCCACGTGGTATACCTGCTCGCAACCATCCATTCCCCGCTTCAGCGAATCGAAATCAAGCAGATCGCCCTCGACCAACTCCACGTCCAAGCCATCGAGGTTGTTCCGATTGGCGTTCGGTCGCACGAGCGCGCAAACCCTAACGCCGCGTTTGAGCAGCGCGCGCACAACATTCGAACCGATGAATCCTGTCGCTCCTGTTACAAACGCCTTCATCCTTCCCTCCTCCGGTCTATTTCCTTAAGCATTGCCCAGACAAACTCCGCAGCCCGGACCAATGCGTGGCCGTGGATATTCTTCACCATGTCGTCACTGGTGTGCCAGTAGGCCAGCGAGCCGGTGGCCACGTCACGTCCGGCAAAGCAGATCGCACGGTAGCCCAATCGTCTCAAGGTTTGAACTTCATCGACAATCATCATCCGTGCCGCCTTGAATGCCAACTCAGGGTGTCGGTTTGCCACACGCTGCGCCAATTGAAGAAGCGTCGAATCGGGCCGGTAGGGCTTGAGCAGTCCTTCCTGAGTGAGGTAGCACAATTCGCCCGCACCGACTCCTTCCAGATCGAGAAAGTAGGCGTCGCTCAATTCCTGGTGGCCTTTGAGAAGTCGTTTCAGGCCCCGATGATCCACCTCTTCAGCGCCGGTGAATGCCAGCCATACCTCCGTCGATAGAAGCGGCTCCTGAGCAAGCTTCGAGGCAATTCCTAGGTTCACTGCCACCGCAGACGCATTATCGTTTGCACCGGGGGAGTAGGGCAATCGAAGCTCGGCTAGCAGGATTCCCAGTGTGGCAATTCCGTATATCACTCCCGGCAGGCCGGCGAAATACGGCCACGACGATCCCGTTGCCGCGCCAATCAGATACAGTGTCGTACTCAGTGTGTAGACGCCGAGAGTGGCCAACGATCCGAACCTGATTGTTGTGGTCTTCCCCGCACGCCAGGCGAACCGGCAGCGGTTGCTGTCCAGATGAGAGAGAACCACCACACGCTGTCTCAGCTCCTCTTGTGAAGCGAAGCAGGCAATGACATTCTGACTGTGGACATGAGGAAGCACGAACCGAATGGGACTATCAGCACGGGTAAGCGCCCACCAGAGAAGCAGTGAAGCCCATCCCGCGAATAACGCAGCCACCCAACGGGTCAATCCAGACCACGGATAGATCAACGCGCCTAGCAGGTTGAAGATCACAGCAGCCACCGGAAACCAGTTCATGTCCGCCACTGCTCGGAATCGCTGCTCTTCGAAGGGACAGTCAAGAGCGCCGAGCTGGTCGCGAATGTAGTCTGCCGCTTGTATTTCGGCAACCGTTCCCGTTCCCCGTGGACCAATCCTGCCGGCAAGACAGACCGCATGTGCAAGAAGCTGACTTGGAGAGAAGTCGGGTCCAAAGATACGCTGCATTACACCTTACTGCAGAATGCGTGTGTGGCATCTTGAAGGCGAGCCATGCTTGCGGCCCCTTCGCAAGAAGACGGACCTTGTCTGACCCACAACTCAGCCTAGTTCACGAATTCAAACCTTCTGCTTGCGATGAGCTGTGAGCACGCATTCACTGCCTCCGGGTCGTAGCGCAGGCCCTTGTGCTGGTTGATCTCCTCAAGAGCAGTCTCCAGACCAAGTGCCGGATGATAAGGACGGTGGGAGGACATCGCCTCGACAACATCGGCGACGGCCAGGATCTTCGCCTCCTTGAGAATGTCCTGGCTGAAAAGGCCTTGCGGATAACCTGAACCATCATTGCGTTCGTGATGCTGCAATACCGCCTCCGAAACCGGCCACGGAAAATCTATACCCTTCAAGATCTCATAACCGACTTGGGCATGTTGTTTGATGATGGCGAATTCGAGGACTGAAAGCTGCGTGGGTTTGCTTAAGAACTCAGAAGGCACGTACACCTTGCCAATATCATGGATCACCCCTGCCAAACGAATCCCGTCAATCCGATCCTCCGAAAGACCGATTTCACGAGAGATGGCACAGGCCAGTTCAGCCACACGTTGCTGATGGCCCGCCGTGTAAGGGTCCCTGGTTTCTACGGTCAACGCCATGGCTTGAACGGTTTCCTCGATTGCATTGCGTAGACGCTCGAGACTCTCCGAAAGCTGTGCTTCGGCTCGCCTGCGTTCGGTCTCCACTTCTTCCAGCGCGGCTACACGCTGTCGTAGCCCGACCAATTCCCGCTGCAGTTGCTCCTTTGTTTTCTCCGCGTCGTTCATAGTACGCACCGTTTTCACCCCCCAATTGTATTGGGCAATCTCCGATCGGCCCCAGGACAATTGTGTTTCTCAGCTTCGCCAGTTGTCCAAGACACTGCACAATGTATGAGGATGAACTACCAAGTCTGGGGCCGCAGTAAAGAACCCCGCAGCAAACTAAAGGGGCTGGGCGAACGTCAGTATCCTGTCTTGCGAAGATATGAAGACAGTCTGCTTGGCCTACACGTAGAAACTTACTATCTGGCCGTTGTAATACGCCGCCATTCTTGGACCCGCTACCCGGAGGCCAACAAGCCTGGCCCTGTTGAGTAGCCGGGGACTACCGGCAAACATGAGTTCTTACGACGTGCAGCCGTGGTTGTTCACCCTTCCAACGCTCTTTGTTCCTACTAAAGAGTTGCTCACGCGCGCCGCTTGTCCTTGTACATCCGGCGGTCCACCCTGCTTAGAATGCTCTCCAAAGATTGAGGCATGTCCGGGCGCCAGTACTCTGTGCCAACGGCAAGCGTGATTGGGAATGCAATAAGTGGATCCTCTTTGTTCCTTTTCGCTACAGCAGCGCGAATCCTTTGCGAGACGACTTCGGTCTCCCCATCTGTTTCCGGCAGCACAATCAGAAACTCGTCTCCTCCATATCGAACGACGATGTCCGCATCTCTTACCTGCCCTTGGAACAGACTGGCCATCTCGCGAAGCACCGCATCCCCAATCTGATGGCCAAAACGATCGTTGATTTCCTTGAACCGGTTGATGTCGATCATCACAAAGCCAATGGAGTGTCCGTAGCGCTTGGATCGTCTAATCTCCTTCTCGATCGATTGGGTGAAGTGCCGACGATTGAAGACCCCGGTCAGGGGATCGCGAACGGCTTGCTCCTTCAGCTCGTTCTGCAAGCGAATTCGTCTCGCAGCTTCTGCAGTGTGTCCGACAAGTAGCTCCAGCGCCCGAACGTCATCT
>CAZDDA010000219.1:0-4710 GCA_964504085.1 uncultured Thermotogae bacterium
CCCGCCTCGAACGGATCGAACACAATCTTCGTCCCGTCCTCAGCCGTCAGCAGCCACGCCGAATGTCCAAGCCATCTCAGCTTCATCGTTCATATCCTTCCGCTTGGGATAAACACTCCTCGCCTCCCGTATAGACCACCCGGCCGGTGTTGTCCAGACCTGCCTGCGGACCCGTTCCGGAGCACGCGCGAACGAAAAGCTCAGCGGCGCTGCCGACAAGGCGGCAACGCCACGCTGTGGAGTCCACTTCCTTACTCCTCGCCTTCATCGGAGCGGCTGGTGGCAGCCTCCGGCGCAGCAGCTTGTTCGTCCTCTACGGCCTTGAGGAATTCAAACATTCTCTGGGTCGAATCGATTCTTGCCGCTTTGTTGCCCTCGAGAGTGCCTCCAAGCATGTAGTATTCATTTAAGGTGTGGCCGGCATCGTCGTATTTCACGTGCTCGTACTTGTACTTGAACGCTTTCTCTTTGAGCCGATTGCAGATCATATCCCCCATCTCAGAAGATGGCCACAGCGTGTCATCACGTCCCGACAAAAGAAGAATAGGACCATGGATCTTCTCCACTTCAATGGCTGCCTTTTGCACGTACTCCTTCCGTGTCAGCGACTGTGTGTAGAGCCCGAGCAGGTTATTGGGATCGAAACCCCCACTGCAATCGTATGGGACGAAAGGGATCAGCTTCCCGTTGAGACTCCAACTGGATCGTGGCAGCCAGGATATGCCCTGCCAGACCACCGAGCTGGGGGCGAGCGCGATGACTCCTTTGATCTCCGGTTTTCTCGAAGCTAACAGCAGCGCTAGTTCTGCTCCTTTGGAGCCTCCGACTACGACGATTCCGCCGCCCTTGGTGTTCTTATTGTTCTTCAGCCAGTTGATCGGCTTATCGAAGTACTCAAGAGGAATCATGTCGAGGTTCCCGGGCGTTCCCTCCACTTTGAAATAGGCAAGGGACAAGACCGGATGTCCTTCTTCGGCAAGCATCCTGGCCAAATGATCCGGCTTCCCCCCTTCCGCCCCACCCAGGACGAGAACGCCCAGCTTCTTACGTGAGCCCTCAGGGCAGTAGAATGTCGCCGCAAAACCTTGTTTCGCAACTTCGGTCGTCAGAGGCCCTGTACTGTGATGGACTGGCACGCACGATAAAACGAACATGAAAGCGAAGACACAGACGCTGATTCTCATGCTTGGGACCCTCCAGCGTGCTACGGTCGAACGCGCCGCGCATCGGCGGCGACCGGCGCGCTGCGTGCGCCGGTTCGACGGCCTATTCTGTTCTGATTCTCAGCAACTCGAGCGGCTTCTGTTTCACGAATTTTACATCGAGCATGCGCATCGTTTCCGTTTGATGCTCGAAACTGACGAACGCCGCCGACTCGTCGGCCGAAACCCATTTGTACTCGCGGTGCTCGGCTGAAAGGCGGACCGGTTGATCTGAATCGATGAAGCCAATGAACACAGGGACGATGTTGATGCAGTTCTGGTTGACCTCATAGAAGAGTTCGACGGTGTTCGCGGAATAGAGGCGATCCGGAACGAGCCCCGTCTCTTCCTTGATCTCGCGAAGGGCCGCTTCCCAGGCCTTCTCGCCTTTCTCGATTTTGCCCGAGACCATCTGCCACGAATCCGGCAAGTAGGAGCTCTGCCGCCTGATGATCAGAAACCGGCTCTCGCCGTCGACAACCTTGCAGATGTACGCCGCAATAGAAAACGACTTAATCGGCACTTCTTCGCGAATATCCATGTGACGTTACCTCATCCCTCGCTTCTGCAGGATGTATACAATGAAGTTGGGAACCCGCATTTCATCGTCGAGATCCGGGTGTTTGGCGAGTTGCTCTTCTGTCACGGTGGGCTCAACAAGGCCCACAAGATCGAATCCAGCACTGAGGAAATCATTGATATACGTCGCCAGCGACCTATGGAAATTCGTGAACTGCACCCCTTTCATTGTCCAGCGCCGCTCGCCTTCATCGAAATAGCGATCGAGAATGACGTGTTGTTTCTTCCCGTCCGCTGTCCTCTGCCAGCCGCCGACGGCGGATCGCATCGGGTGAAGATTGGCGACGATGAAACGTCCCCCGACCTTCAGGACTCGCGCTACTTCTCTGTTGTTCGCACCGAAGTCCGGCAGGTCGCACTGGTTCAGATATGACACGGCGAGATCAAAGGTCCCATCACTCAGGAATCCAAAGTCTTGGGCGTCGGCGACTCGGTATTCGTCGCGCTTTGACTGCAGCTCCTTGGCCGCGGCGATCATCGGGCGGCAGAGATCCAGCCCGAGGACGTATGCCGCTCCACGGTCAACAAGCATCCGGCAGAAACGCCCCTCGCCACATCCGCAGTCAAGAACCCGGAGACCTTGGACATTGCCGCACGCTTCAAGCATGGGGCGATCAAGCAGTCCCGATCGTGTCGGGTTAGGGCCGTCCCTGGCTTCTCTGATCCAGGCCGGCGCCAGGTCTATCCATTCTTGCTTGAGGTGATCTTGGTCCGTCAACTCATTGCTCCGAACGGTTTCGCACATCAGCGGCCTTTGGTCCGCTGCATGCGCTGGTTAGGCATAGCTCTGTTGTTGAGGGTCCGCCTCTACGACGTGGTCGCCATGGTATTGACTCTGGAACAAGGCGAGACCACTTTTGTCGAGGTCAAAGTAGGCAATTCTCCATCCTGGCCCGGCGACGAAGGGCTCCTTTATGAAAACGCCCTTCTTGCTGAGTTCTTCGATTCGTTTCGGAAGATCTTTCATGGCAAAAGCAACGTGGTGCAGACCTGGGCCATGGTCCTTGAGAAACTGCGCGAGCGCTGGATGGTTGATCGGGCGCAGTAATTCGATAACAGTGGGGCCGCACCGAAATGCTGCCATTTCAAAACTGTGTTCTCCCTCAACCACGCGGCGGTCCGTCAACTCAAGTTCGAAAGTATCACCAAAGATGCGCACAGCGTCGTCCATGTCGCTGACAACGTATGCGACGTGGTGAATGTACTCGACCATACGCTTTCCTTTCGATCACGGCATACTCTTGTGGCTCGCCTAACCCTGGAACTCACCCGCCAGAAAGCCCAGCTCTTGGTTCGGTGCAGTGACTTGTTCGCCACAATTTAATCCTTTAATACGGCCTTGATTACGACAAAGGACGGTACCCGCCGATGGAATTCCCAGCTTGGATGCTCTTTGAGCGCCTCCTTCGACGGCACCGGCTCCTTGAAAAGCTCGACGCAGAAACCGCTTTGAGTCAACACGTCGAAGTAATGAGAGAGGGGGCGGTGGAAATGCAGCGTCGTCCCCCAGAAGTTCAGTTCCTCAACCTTTGGGGTTAAGTAGTCTGATATCTCCTTGTGCAAGTGCCGGCCCTTCTCATCCATAACCCAGTCAGAGCAGAAGAAACATGGGTGCGTGATGGAGAACACCAGTATGCCGTCATCCGTAAGAACCCGTGCAAACTCTGCCATCGCAACATCAATTCGGGGTATGTCCATCAGGACCATGTGTGCCAACATGATATCATAACAACCATCCGGGAAAGGCAGGTTCTCAGTAAGATCAACAACTTTGTATTCCACGTTTGACTTCACAGGGTGTTTCTCGGCTATGGCAATCATCTCCGCAGAGCCATCAATGCCGGTCACAAGAGCACCTCGGGAGGCAAGCGTTCTTGAATATGTTCCACCACCACAACCGGCATCCAGAACACGCTTTCCGGAGACATCGCCCAGTAATTCGTCAACAACGGGCTCATAAATCGATGCCAACTCGTCCCGCCGTGAACAATACTCAGCGGCAACGCTATCCCAGTACCGAATCTGTTGTTCCTTTTCTCTCATATTGAATATGCGTGGCTAACGATACCGTTCACGCGCGGCCATCAGCCGTCGCGCGCAACGGCCGGTCCGGTGGTCTTTTCCCAATCTTCCCTCAGGATACCGTAAAGGTCCAGGTCCTCAAAGACCCCCCATTTTCTCACGTGATGTGCTCGCCGTCCTTCGTGCTTCATCCCAACCTTCTGCATGACCCGACCCGAGGCCGAATTGCGGGAGAAATGAATGGCATGTACGCGCACAAGACCCATCTGCTCAAACGCGTAACGCAACACCGCATTGGCCGCCTCCGTGCAGAATCCTTCATTCCAATATGGCTTTCCAACCCAAAAGCCCATCTCCGCTTGATGACCGGCACTGACGCCCATGAGGCTTATGGCTCCGACCAGGGCGCCGTCGGCCTTGGTCGTGATCGCAAAACACACGCCCTTGCCCTGATCAAAAGTCTCTTGGTGCTTGCCGATCCACTCCTCCGCCATCCCGTCTTCATATGGATGGGGAATGTTGATCGTGGTGTCGGCAATCGCCCTGTCGCCTGCCAATCGCTGCACGTCATTCGCGTCCGAAAGCGAAAACGGTCTCAGCAGCAGGCGCTCGGTCGCCAGGCTTGGGCGCTCTCCCATGGGACTCTCCTTCTCGTCACAAAACACCGTGAATGACGCGCCTTGGGAGCCGTGCAGAAGGCGCGGTTCTCAAGGACGCGGTGGATTCATCTTGCTCGGCATTTTTCCAGTAGTTTCTTGCACAGGCCGGTGAACAGGTGAACGAACTCCCTGGAACGCGTTTGGTATGGGACCCAGCGCAACGCTTCGATATGACCAACGAGGTAACCAAGATGGGCGAAGAGGCGCGCCCATGGGATTCGAGCCCGGAACGCCGCCGGTTCGATCCG
>CAZDDA010000220.1:0-4701 GCA_964504085.1 uncultured Thermotogae bacterium
CACGCGCTCGCGTACCCAGGAAGAAGAGAGATCGACCTCCTTCATGGCAAGGAAATGAAGCTCCGCCCGATCAAACGTAGGGCGGAGAAAAGCCTCTTTGCATACTCCATCACGGGGGGCGATGATGAATGGAACACTCGCCAGAAGCTCCTGCGGCTCTTTCCAAGTCTCGATCTGCAACAGAAGATCCGCACCGACGATGAAACAGACGCCCTGCCGGTAGACTCTCTTCAGGGTCCGGATGGTATCGATCGTGTATGAAGCCCCCCCCCTATCAATCTCGATACGCGAAACCGAGAAACGATCGTTGGAAGCGATTGCCTGTCCCACCATCTCATAGCGGTCCTGTTTGTCAATACCATCCTCAACCTGCTTGTGAGGCGGGATCCCACTGGGAATGAATACTACTTCCGAGAGTGCATACTGCTCGAGCGCCCTCTCCGCCACAAGAAGATGTGCGTTATGCAGAGGGTTGAACGTCCCTCCAAACAGGCCCACCCTATTTTCCAAGTTCAAGCTCCACTCCCCCGATGCAAACCAGATCTCCTTCGGCAAACCCCTGTCGAGAAAGCTCTCGCAGGACCCCCATCCTTTCCAATCGTTCACTCAGGTACTCGCACGCATCGCGGCTATCCAAAGCCAGCTTCTTCACCAGCTTCTCAACAACTTCTCCGCTCACGGTGAACACGTTTCCTTCCCGGTCGACTCGGAATCCCTCCTCGCCCCGGTATCGGTAGATACGCCGGCGAGGGATAGCTACTCTTTCTTCTACCGAGACCGTCTGCAGAACGTGGTGTGTGCGCAGGATCAGCTCCTGCACCCCCTCCCCAGAGACGACCGAGATCGGAAGGATCTGGATTCCCGCAGCAGCAAAACGTCCCTTGGCCTCTGCAATCGCGGCCTCATCAAGAAGATCGATCTTGTTTCCAACCACGATCTGGACTCGCTCCCTCAAGGTTTCGCTGAACGCGGCCAACTCTCTGTTGATCCGGCGGTAGTCCTCCAACGGATCTCTTCCCTCGAGCGTCGCCAGGTCAACCATGTGGATTAGGACGCGCGTACGCTCCACGTGGCGAAGGAATCGATCACCTAATCCCTTCCCGGTATGAGCACCCTCAATGAGGCCGGGAATGTCTACAGCGACGAATTGATGCAGACCATCGACGTCGACGACCCCCAAGTTCGGAACAACGGTGGTGAACGGATAGTCGGCCACCTTGGCCCACTTTCCCGAAATGCGAGTGATAAGACTCGACTTGCCTACATTGGGATAGCCGATGATGCCGACATCAGCCGTCAACTTCAACTCCAGGCGAAGGGTCCGCTGCTCACCCTTCAGTCCCCGCTCACAGATACGCGGCGCTTGGCGAACCGAAGTAGTGAAACTGCGGTTTCCTCGGCCTCCCTCTCCGCCGGATGCCAGGACGACCTCGTCTCCCGGAGCCGCAAGATCGGCAAGAAGCTCTCTGCTACTTAGGTCGCGGACAATCGTTCCTACCGGCACAAGCACCACTGTGTCCACTCCGCGTGCGCCGCAGCGAGTGCCTCTCCCGCCGTCCCCTCCATCCGCGGCTTTGAACTTTGGCTCATTGCGAAACGTCCACAAGGTTGAGCGGCTGGTGGACGCCCTCATCAAGATCGAGCCACCGTCGCCACCATTTCCCCCATCCGGCCCTCCTCGGGGATTGTGACGATTGGAAATGAAGTGGATCACACCATTACCACCACGTCCCCCCTGGACGCGAATCGTTCCCTCATCGATAAACATAGGAAATGGAAACTGACGGAGGAAGCATTCGGAAGGGGTTAGGCCTCGAGTGCTGGAAGAACACTGACATACTTCTTCTTCCGGCCGTCGAACTGTACGTAGCCGGGACTGGTTGCATAGATTGTGTGATCACGTCCCAGGCCCACGTTCTTGCCCAGACCGTACTTGGTACCACGCTGGCGAACGATGATCGTTCCCGCGTTCACCCACTCGCCACCGAAACGTTTCACTCCCAGGCGTTTGCCTGCACTGTCGTGAACGTTCTGGGTCGAGCCAGTGCTTGTCTTATGCGCCATCGATACTCCTTACTACACCTTCAACCCAACGGTGGCCTCGTGGACCACTACTTCACTGGGATATTCCGTAGCCAACGTCCGAAGTCCGATCACGAGTGTTTCCATGATTGCATCAATTTCGCGATTCAGGTGCGGATCGCTCCGATTGACAACGAGGTCAATCTCCTCCCCCACAGAAAAATCGGCCTCGACGTGAAGATACTCGGTCATCGCAGTGACCGCAGCTCGGAGGAACTGAAGCGTACTCATCATCGCAATGCTTCCTTCCTCTCCTCCCCGTGCAGTAAGACCGACGATACGGTTCTGCTCATCGCGTTGTATAAGGATCTCTTCCACCCAACTCCTCCTATGACTCGATTGCCATGATTCGTGTCCTCATGTACGGCTGACGATGACCCTGCTTGCGCCGATATCCTTTCTTGCTCTTGTATTTATAGACGATGATCTTCTCGCCTCGCCCCTCTTCACAAACCTCGCCCTTAACCGTCACACCGTCAACGTACGGCGTCCCCACCCGGACCCCGTTCTCATCAACGAGCAACAGAACACGATTGAATTCGATTGGCTCTCCAGCGCTGACGCCATTGGTGCACTCGTGCTCGAATTGCATTCCCTTCTCAACTCGATACTGCTTGCCACCGGTCTCAATAATCGCATACATTCAGAAGCACCTCAGTATAACTTGATTTTAGCCATTTGGGTCCCTGTTTTCAATGGCCCTAGCCGATCACAGTTCCCGGTGGGACCTCTCGATCAGGGACAAGGAGGGAGAGCGGCTCTCCCTTTGCTGCAAGAAGCATGCACTCCGAAGTAATCCCCTTTATCGTCGCCGGTTCCAGATTGGCCGCCACACACACCTGCCGACCGACCAACTGGTGTGAGGAATACTCTGCCTTAACGCCGGCAACGGTCGTCAGGATATCATCCCCCACATCGATGGTCAACCGATACAGTCGATCGGCGCCTTCGACCTCAGACACAGAGCGGATCGTCCCCACACGCAGGTCAAGTTTGGCGAATTCGGCGAGGGGGATCCGATCCTTTGTGGATCCCTCCACCTGTTTCCTGATCCCATCCACGTCGATCCGCTCGAGCAGGACTCGATCACTGGTGAGCCGTCTTCCGGCGTCCAAGCGCTCAATCTCGCCCCATTGTGTCTCCTCGATTTCCATCACGGCGAGAACGCACGAGGCAAAATCGGGAATGAAAGGGCCAAGAAGGATCGCCATTCCCTTCACCATATGAAACGCACTTGCCACTGCCGCTGCGTCACCCGTTTCCCAGGGTTTCTTCCGCTGAAAGTATTCATTCCCAAAGTCTGCCAGCGAGCAAACGGCACGCAGCGCCTGGCTGAGACTCCCGGAGTTCATGGCGGTCTCGTAGCTCTGCACTGTGCTTTCCAGCTGTTGCTTCACCTCTTCCTCGCACTCGGAGGATGGGACCACCGCGTCGTAGCGGGTCTGAACGAAGGACAGCACCCGGTTGATCAGGTTGGCGACGTTGGAAATGAGAACGCCGTTTATTGCTTTCTCCAACTCCTCCCACGAGAAGTTGACGTCGCGACCCTCCGGCCGGTTGTACAGGAGATAGAAGCGCCACAGCTGCGCTTCCATAACCTCTAACGCATCGTCGCAGTACAGGCCCACCCCGCGGCTCTTGGAGAAACTCTCCCCTCCGATCCAGTTCAGATACTCGGTCGCCGCAATCTGGTCCGGAAGGTGATACCCTTGCCCGGAGGCGATCAACTGTCCGGGGAAGATCAACGTATGAAAGGGTATGTTGTCCTTGCCGATCGTGTAGATCTGGTATACATCATCCCCAAACCAGAACGCCTTCCACCCGTCGCAGCCGTCAAAGTGCTCCACCACGGCGGACACATAGCCCAACGCGGCCTCACCCCACACATAGATGACCTTGCCCTCGGCACCATCAAACGGCGCGGGGATGCCCCAGGCAATGTCACGCGTCATGGCGCGTGGTCTTAGTCCCTCGTCGATCATCCGTTGCGTGAACAGCGCCACGTTCCCCTGGAAATCCCGCGATGCGACATAATCGTTGAGTTTCGGGGCAAGACGCTCCAGATTGAGATACCAATGCCGGGTGGCCCGAAACTCGATATCGCCTTGCTCACAGAAACTACAGACCGGCTCGACCAGCTCCTCCGGTTCGAGGATCGACCCACAAGTATCGCACTGGTTACCCATCGCTCCCGCGGCCCCGCAGCGCGGACAGGTCCCGGTGACGAACCTATCGGCGAGAAACTGTCTGCAGTTGCGGCAATAAGCGCGTTCCTCCTCCCGGGTTAGAATGTTGCCGTTTGCCTCCATCTGTAGGTAGATCTCCTTGACAAACCCATTGTGCACCGGCGATTCGGTGGTTGTGTAGTTGTCGAACTTTATTCCGAACCCCTCGATGATCGAGCAAATCCTGTCGTGATTGCGCGCGGCGAGCTCGGCCGGCGTGATCCCCAGCTGCCGTGCCTCATACTCGATTCTCGTACCGTGTGCGTCGGTTCCAGAGACATACAACACATCATACCCCCGCAGTCGGTAGTAGCGCGCAAACACATCGCCGGAAAGCAGAGAGGAGACGAGATTCCCCAGATGAGGAACCCCGGATGCATACGGCCATGCACTA
>CAZDDA010000221.1:0-4694 GCA_964504085.1 uncultured Thermotogae bacterium
CCGTCCACGTCCTTCGAGAGCATATTTCCGTTGGCATCCCAGGTGTAGGTGGTGGTGACGGTGTTGGTCCCGTCCGTTTCGACCTCGCTCAGGAGCCTGTCAGCGGCACTGTACGTATAGGTCGTGGTGGTGGTGGCTGTCTCAAGGCCCTGGGCGTCGAACTCGGTGAACACTTCCGACGTCCTGTTTCCCACAAGGTCATAGCCCCACAGGTACTCGTAGATCTTGACCTCATCCTCGGTGAGCCTGGTCTCCGAAGTCAACCGCGAAAGCCCATCATAGCCGTACCGAAGCTCCTCGGTGACGACGTTCTCTCCACCGACGCCATCCGGCACCCGTCTTGTCACCTCGAGCCCTGTCCGTCTGCTAGCGGCATCGTAAAAATAGCTGAACCGAGAGAGAAGATCTCCTCCCTCGGATCGGTAGTTATTGAGTTCCGTGATTCGATCGAGCCTGTCAAAGGCGTAGGTGGTCACTGGGCCATTGGCGGAGGATTTCTTGGTGAGCCTCCCACCTTCGTCGTAAAGGAAGGTCGTCTGGCCGGCCGCTCCCACCTCCTCCATCGCCGTCAGCCTGTTCATGATGTCGAACTGGTAGGAGAATTCCCGGTCAGGATTTGTGCCCCCCGGTTCGGTCCACGTCATCCCTGTTCTTCGTCCCACCTGATCCACGGAATAATCGCTCGTTCCGGAGATGGGATGCACTTCCTTCGTGAGCTGCCCTAAGGCGTCGTGTTCGTAGGCAACCTGGCAACATGGTCCGGACACGCTTGTCCTTCTGTCCAGTCGGTCGTAGGCGTACAAGATTTCACCGTCCGGATACCCTTTCTTGATGAGGTTCCCGTTGTTGTCGTACAGGAAGTAGATTCGGTCATTGTTGGGCGTAATCTTGTAGTCCAACTGTCCCCGACAAGTGTACCCGTAAAACGTG
Source organism: uncultured Thermotogae bacterium (assembly GCA_964504085.1). Taxonomy (GTDB): domain Bacteria; phylum Bipolaricaulota; class Bipolaricaulia; order UBA7950; family UBA9294; genus CAZDDA01. The sequence goes on from CAZDDA010000221.1 coordinate 931, forward strand.
GCGAGCTCCCCTGAGTCGTCCTCTTCCCTCTTCTGCATCAATTTTCTCGACTGGTAGTCGTAGAAGAACAGCGTCTTATGGCCGTTCGCGTCGATGGACTTCGTCATGGACCCCAATGCGTCGTACTCGAAGCGAGACTCGGCCACGACGCCCGGGCTCACATCCTTTTCGACAAGCTCCGGCTTGTGCCACAGGTTATAGGCGTACCGAGTCTCCCCAGCAGGACTCAGGGTCTTCGTGCAATCTCCTGCCACGTCGAACTCGTACTCCAGTTGAGGCCCATCCTCACAGATGTCATAGGGGTAGGGTTCGCCGCTCGTCCCTGGCGAGATTGGATTCGGAAGCTGAACCCGGGTCAATCGTCCAACCTCGTCATGATAGAACCCCACGGTCCTTCCCAAAGGATCCGTGACCGTGGCCTCCCGGTCTGCCTTGTACCGCAGGATCGTTTCCCTGTTGTCCGCATCCACGATGCTCGTGAGACGATTCATGCTGTCATAGACAAAGGCCGTTTCCTGGGGAGACGTCCCAGGTCCGTTAGGGTACGCCCTCTCTGCCACCAGCCGCGATGCGCCATCGAAATCGTACTCCTTTTGCCTGACGATACGAGGATTGTAGTAGCCCGGTTCCCCATCATGCCAGGTCACCCGTGTCGAATTGCCATAGCCGTCGTGCTCCCACTGCTGCGTATAGTCGAAATGATTGATATCATCCAGAGGGTTCCCTGCGTCGTCACGCGGTGTCGCATCTCTGACTTCTTGTGTCATCACATAGTTCGGATTGTTGTAGATCTTCTCGTAGCCCCAACTGGTGAGCACGCCCCTTCTGTTCTCCTTGGATTTCCAAAACGTGAGGCCGCACGGATCGCTTTGTTCCTCTCCGTAGCCCTTGAAGCTGGGAAACCCGCAGCGGTCGTACGACTGCGTCATGCGCCCGGTTTCGTCGTAGAAGAAAAGCTCGGTTCCCAGGCCGGTGTAGCTCTTGGTGATCTGTCCGGGGTAGAACGTGTCTCCATCCGTGTTCCATTCGTAGTACTCGGACCTTTGGACTGCCGGGGGAGTGGGATTGCTAGGATCCTGTCCGAAGTACTCCACGTCGCATGTGCCCTCTTCTAGATCGTAATCATAGGAGATGTACCATGACACATCTCCAAAATTGTGATGAATTTTCACGCAACGCCCGGCCGTAAGACTCTCTCCACTGGAATATGTGTCGTAATCGAATGCCTCTCTGGCGCCGTTTTGGGCTTCAATGTCCGCCAGGAAGTTCTCCCACCCGGCAAGTCCGGTATACCCATACGTCGTACTGTTTCCTGACGCATCGGTCACTTTCGTAAGCCTCGCCAAATCGTCGTATTCGTACGTCATCACCCCGCAGTTGCTTGTTCTGCCGGTTGCATTTTGCTCCTCGTCATACGCCGTAATCGATGTAATGCGCTTTCGGCCATCGAATTCCTGGTGCTCTATGACGAGCGACCGGTGGCGGGACAAGGAAAGCCCAGCATATTCCCTGATCTCTACAGGCATGTCTCCTGCTTGCGGATAGGGGTCCGGGTTCATCGGGTCCCCGTAGACTAGCTCCACCCTATGATATGGCTGAAACGTCGTGATTGAAAGCAATGGCCCCACCGTCGGAGAGCAATTGTAGGTGTACTTCCTGCCGCCAAACGTCCCCACTTCGACCGAATCCAGATCCGGGTCCAGGTCCGGATCCACACGGACCCAATCCAGAGACCACGCGTCCGACTGGTACTCCCTGAAACACCCTGCGTCTTCTTGCTCTTGGCTTTGACCCACCAGGGCAAACTCCGCAACGTCCCCCTTGGGATCCACCCACTTGATGGTCGTATCCTGACCATCTACGTTTTCAGCCGTGGAATCGAACCCCCAATACCATCCCACACCGAAGTGTCCCTCTCTCTCGGTGTTGCTGATGTACTGCCTCTTCACCTGGAAAGGACCAAGCACACTGCTCTTGGGGGTCATCGACAGATCCACGGTCACGTGATGGAGTCTCCCATCGGTCACGTTGACCTGTGCAAACGGCACACCCACATACGGGTTGTTGCCTCCTGCACCGCCGATCCCTGCGGCCACCGCTCCGAGTGAGTTTGGGCCTGCCCCAGCGCCTCCTCCGGCCGGGTCGCAGCATTGCGACGATGCATCTTGGTTCGTTTCTGGCGGACAGGGGTCCTCTGGGGGCCTCCGGGGATCGGGCCAATTACAGATGCACCAGATGGCGGCAAACACGATATCCGTGTTCTTCTTGGCGCATTTCTTCTCGCAATACCTGATCTCTGCTTGCGCTACAGGCATAAGCAACGTGAAATTGAGCGCGGCGAACACCATCGCGTTGAAGGCGACGTTGGCGGCTATCCGTTTTCCCATCCTGACGAGCTTTGGCGACATGGTTCCTTCTCCTCCCACCTTGGTTCGAAAAGACCTCTTATAGGCTCCTTGCTTGTTTTCGCCCTTCCTCATCGAAAGCCTCACTGAAGCAGGTGGTTGCCGAAGCTTTGGCTCGCCACGTTGTCCTGCCCCAAAAGGGCGTCCGCCTGCTCGTAGAGCTCTTGAGCTCCCTCGATATCGCCTTCGGCCTCCAAAAACCTTGCGTTCATCGTCAAACCCCATGCATTCGCGTAGTCCTCGGCCAACTGCATGAGATCTGCGCCACTCTGTCCGAGCGTGCTCGCCACGTTCACAGAAGGACTCAACTGGTCGTCCAGCATCTCCAACATGGCGTCGCTCGGATCCAGGTTCGGATCCGTGGCCAACGCCGCGTCAAAGCTCGCCTGCGCTCCCAAGGCGTCGAAAAACCCCAGAAGCGTGAGCCCGTTGAGCCAATGCGCGAACGCCGTGATACGGTTGTCCCCGGCCTCCTCTATCACGTCCTCTAAGAGATCTCTCGATGCCTTGTAGTGCTTGTTCCCGCCCACCAGGATGTGGCAGACCGCGAGAGAGAGCTGCGCCTCCTGCCTTCGCTTGGTTCCCTCCGGCAACTCGCCGATCAGCCTCACGAACGACCTGATCGCCCCGGCATAGTCTTCCGCGGCCATCAAACGGTACGCTTCGAATTCAGGACTGTTGGGCAAATTCGGGTTGGCCCACGCCCCTGTCGTCCAGAGATCCGTCCATGACTCATACGCCAAATCCAGGTCCCCTATCTGGATGGCGCAGTAGGCCCTCCCCACGTACGACTTGGGAAGCAAGATCGAGTTCGGGTGGTTCTCCCAGAGATCGTCGATCAACGCGTTGTAAGCGGCGATCGCGCCTTCCCAGTCGCCCTTTTTCTGTTTGGACATCGCTTGCCCGAAACTCGCGTGGTTCCCGCCGTGCCCCTTCCCCTTGTTGCCATCATTGTTCCCGTTCTGTTTGGCTTGGGCTTTCTCGATCGGTGGTCCTGGCGAAACCGAAAAGAAGACCACCGCCAACACAAGAAGCGATGCCTTGCCCGATCCCCTACAGAAGAGTTTACCCGTTGCTCCCATCGTGACCCTCCTCCTCCTAGATTTTCTTGGCTTGCCTTGAGCGAAAGCTCCCCGGTTACGTGCGGCTCGCATGACCGTCTGGGCTCTTCTTTGCAGCCTCTTTCAGGGAACCCTCGACAGAAAACACGCTCTCCTCTACGACCACGAGAAACCTTTCACACATTCCATGCAGATTTGTGTGATCAAGACCAGCAACGCACCAATCTATACCAAATCCAAGGTTAAGTGTCCATCAAAAAAAAAAAAACGACGGGTCAAAGTGTGTATTCTCTGGCAG
>CAZDDA010000222.1:0-4690 GCA_964504085.1 uncultured Thermotogae bacterium
TGCTTCTCCGGCATTGGGGTTCCTCCATCATCAGATTGGGCGCCGACGGAAACACCATGCGCCTACACGATTGTACCGGCTCGCTTTGGCCTTCTCAATGACATCACGGGGTTGCAGCTTCTGCCAGCGTGTTCTAAAGTTTGGCGATCCCTCTTTCGGAGTTTGAGAGAGCACATCGACCGGCAAGCGGTACGCGCCGATGCACAAGGCCCGGTCATAGCACAAGCCAAGGAGGAAGATGTTTCGGCAACTGTTGCGCTCCCGCGCCAAGCACGTAATCATCCTGCTGCCGTTGGGATTGCTGGTAGGAACGGTGGTCGGCGCGCTGTTCGGCGACGTTGCGTTCGGCGTGGTGACCGGGGCCGGACTGGGAGCCCTACTCGGAGGGCTGTTCGCGCTACGCGCTCGCTAGTGCCGCCTAAGAAGTGTGGGACTCCAAACTCGTAGCACCTGACAGCGGCCTTTGCCGATGTTGGACCTAGAAATCCTCCAGTAGTTCCACCAGATTGGGAGAGCCTATCTCCTGCAATTCGTAGCGGACGCGGGTGGTAGGGACCTTGAACGTGAGCAGCCGCGTAAGATCGATCGGTGTGCCGATCACTACGCCGTCGCATTCGGTTCGGTCTACGGTTTGCTGGAGGTCGCGAATCTGAGCCTCTCCGTATCCCATCGCCGGGAGGAGCTTTCCGATCTCGGGGTAGCGGCGATAGGTCTCAGTGATCGAGTCCACGGTGTAGGGACGGGGGTCGATAATGACTTCGGCGCCGAAGCGTCTTGCCGCAATGGTCCCTGCGCCGTACTCCATCCCCCCATGGGTGAGGGTTGGGCCGTCTTCGATTACTAGAACACGCTTTCCGCGAATCACGGTGGAATCGTCCACCAGGATCGGCGAGGCCGCCTCGATGATGTGCGCCGTCCGGTTGACTGTGACCACGTTCTCCCGCACAAACTGAACGTCTTCCCACGATGCGGTATCGACCTTGTTTATCACGATGATATCGGCCATGCGGAGGTTGACTCCGCTCGGATAGTAGAGCAACTCGTGCCCGGCACGGTGCGGATCGGCAACCACGATGGAGAGAGTGGGCCGGTAGAAAGAGAAGTCGTTGTTTCCACCATCCCAGACTACTACGTCCGCCTCTTGCTCCGCCTTGCGGAGGATCTTCTCGTAGTCCACACCCGCGTACACGATTGTCCCATTCTCGATATGTGGCTCGTATTCTTCGCGCTCTTCGATCGTGCATTCATGACGATCGAGATCTTCGTAGCTCTCGAACCGCTGCCATTCTTGTTGTGCGAGGTCGCCGTAGGGCATCGGATGTCGAATCACCGCAAGTCTCTTCCCTTGTGCTTTCAGAATGCTGCAGACCCGTCTCGTCGTCTGGCTTTTCCCCGAGCCGGTACGCACGGCCGTAATGGCAATGAGGGGTTTCTTGGGTTCCACCATTGTGGATGCTGTTCCCATCAGCACGAAGTCTGCACCGGCCGCGTTTGCTTCCGCAGAGCGTTCCATGACGTACTGATTGGAGACGTCGCTGTAAGCGAATACAACCAGATCGACCCTCTTTTCCGTGATGAGATCCCGCAGATCCTCCTCGGCCTCAATCGGAATCCCCTGCGGATAGAGGGAACCAGCCAACTGCACTGGATAGAGTCGTCCTTCAATATCTGGGATCTGCGTTGCTGTGAACGCCACGACTTCATAGTCTGCGTTGTCACGAAAATGAACGTTGAAGTTGTGAAAGTCCCGGCCTGCCGCCCCCATGATAATGACTCGCTTCTTCATCAGATCTCTCCTCTCTGGCGATACAGACGGCATTATACCGACTTCCCATAGGCCCTTCCAGAGAAAGAGTCGCCACATGCAAGATAAGCATGAACGGTGGTTCATTTTCTCGTGCAAGATGAGCATGAAGGGGCTGGCCCTGGATAAACGAACACGTGAGTCGAATCATAGGAGGCATGATCTTGATGATGAAAGACGTACGCCTGCATGTGCCGGTACGGCAGACAGGCGTGATGAATGCAGAACGACCTCTACGGCCCGACTGAGAGGGATCGACCCACTGGGTACCGCAGCTTCGAAGTACGTTCGGTACGGCGTTTGTGTCTTCACAACCGCGCAGGCAACTCTTGCCATCTTTGCCATGACTGCCGCCAATTCCTTGCGTTTGAGATTTGGATCTGTGGGATCAGCGCCAACACCGGACCAATCCCAGGGATCGTCCGAAGAAGCTGGACATCTGCGTTCATTCCAACGCTTTTTCTATCCACTCCTCATTGAACTCCTTGGCTCTCCAGCAGAAATATCAGCCGATCGTGATCAGCGCGAGTGTTCGCCACTCGGAACCACTGCCTCTTCCCAGCAGGTTTCTCCATCAGTACCGTGTTCCAGACCTTCGCCGCATCGATTGCCCCAAGAGCACCCTTCGCGTTACCTTCCCTTTGGGCAGTTATCGCAGTAGATCTCCTTAGATCATTCGTTTATCCAAGGAAGGTTACGCAGCCGGTGGCTGCTCACTCCGTATGTACTACGGTAGCGAGTTTGTCAATCGCGTGGTCGCTGAGCTACTCAACACACTGCTCATCGAATTCATCAAGAGCCGTCCCCGGCATACCAATGATCAGGCTTTGGTGGAAGGCAAGAACGGGAGCATCGTGCGTAAACAGATGGGCCATGGCTACATTCCACGAAGCAAAGCGGACAAGATCCAGCGATTCTGCAAACAGACGCTCAACGTTTACCTCAACTTCCATCGTCCGTGTGGATTCGCCACAGAGAAAGTTGACAAGCGAGGCACTACGACAAGTACCTTACGCCGTTTGAGAAGCTGAAGAGCCTCACAAGCCACAGAGGTTTCTCAGACCAGGGATCACCATGGAGGATCTGGAACGCATCGCGAAATGCCACAGGAATACAGAGTTTGCACATTGGGTCCAGGAGGAAAAGGCGAAGTTCTTTCGTTCCTTCGTCAAAACCGGTATATTGACCTCGCGGCTCACGTGCCCATGCTCATTCTTGGTTGAGAAAAGACTGGCACACAGGTACCGCACAAAACGATGCGCCACAAACAGCAGGTGGCAGAACAGCGTCGTTGAGACGACTAAACAGAGGCACCTTGCCGTGTGGATGAAACCCGATGTAGGAACGACACGTTCTGATCGTCCCCGTGCTCCCGCGTCTCCGAAAACTCCACCACACGGCCCTTCTCAAAGGTGACGGTACAGTGGGGATCGTTGTACGTCCACACGGTAGTCACCTTGTAGGACGGCAGCGGCTCATCGGGGATCAGAGTTCTGGTGGTTGTGATCTCGTCCGGGTCTCCCCACGCACGATGCACTTGGTCTTCCGTCATCTTGAGCAGGATACGGCCTTCGGCAATCACCGCTTCCACTGTTTTCTTTGATGCATCGGCCAGAAGCAGGCCGGCATACACCGCGACCGCGAACACAAGCACCGCCGCTACAATCTGGCTCACCGTATCATCCATTGCGTCTCCTCTCTGTGAGGCACTGCCCTCTTGTCACATCGACCGAACGCCTCAGGATCCTTCACCGAGGGTCTTGATATCCTTCACCTTTTCGTAGATACCGAAGACAGCCATGATCAACTCGCACGCCACGCGGATCGCAATCGGGCCGACAAAGAGCGTCACCAGTCCGCTGACCACGGCAGTGGCCCGTGCAAACTGCGACGCCGCGGCGATCATCGTGATCCCCATGATGATGCAGACCCCGACTCCGATCCAGAAGAGAACCTGGATTGCTATCGGAGTGATCATCTTCTTGAATGTCAGAAAGTCGTTCATTTCAACCCCCTTATCCTGTTTCTACTCGGTTGTTGTTTTCCTGCCTCGCAAGCTACCACGGTGGATAGTAGAAATCAAGTAGGCAAGAGACGCGCACGGCGGCCGTCTGCATGACATGCACCCCCGATATCTTCTTCGGGACTCTCTTTCAGGAATCCTGTGTCCGAGAGCCGACTCCAACCGGTACCAGTTTTTAGGCTGGACTTGCCTGCCAGGCGAAGTTGTGCGGTACGCCATCGATGGTCTGGGTTCCCGTACCTGACAGTTGCTCCTCGTCGCCCGTGCCTTGAAGGCTTATCGTTACCACAGCCGGGGGTGAGACCCCCTCATACTGACCGGACGCACTGATCGTGAATGACTGTCCTTGCGCCTTACCGCTGTTAATCGTGAGCGTGAAGAAGGTCGAACCTCCCGCCAACTGTATCTCGCCGGTGATTGTCTTCTCCTCCTGCATGAGCACCAACGTGATCGGCGAGGTGAAACCTGCGAGAGGATCACCCTCCGCCCACGTAAGTCGCCCCGTCCAGGTTCCGGTGACTTCGATCGTGGGAAACAGCGCACAGGCGACCGCAAATCCCAGAACGCCAAGCAGAAGAAACAATGCCGCTGAAGCTTTCGTTTTCGTCACAATGCTCCCCCCTCTCTTGTAAGTATAACCCTTGATGACGCTGCGAAAAGCGACTTCGCCATCAGGATCTGGGTATCAGGAGGTTGGACACTGACTGATACGGGTGCTACTCGAACCTGCATGTACAAAGCTGTTCTCGATGAACTGGAAGCGCAAGCTACGGGAGCAGTTCCGACTGGCACGGCTGCAGGGCCGGTCCAGCAGCTTCTGTATCCAGCAAAACTGAACTTTCCCGGTGCGAACTTCGAGATAG
>CAZDDA010000223.1:0-4682 GCA_964504085.1 uncultured Thermotogae bacterium
TCTTGTCTTGCACATATTCATCTGCTCGTTATGCCAGGAAGCCCACTGCTGCGAGTCCCTGCCGGCAAACGACTGACACACCTGCCAATTCTCTGACTGCCATTTCACGAACTTCCAGAGATGCGAAGCCGTGAATGCACTGCGAGACACATGCACATGATAGCCACAGTTTGTGTAAGCCCAAGCTCTTGCTCCATTCTCACGCAGCATGTTCGTTGCATTGAACGGGAACATTTCTTCGAACGACTCGAGCGTCGCAGGCATGGTTACAATCTCCACGCCATCTGACGACAGACTGCCATCCGACTTGAGGTACACGAACTCTGGGTCTTCGCTAACGCTCTCGCCAGCTGCGTCAAGAAAGTCAGCAGCATAATCTGCCGCTCGCTCGACCTCAATCTCCACGCCCATGTACAACTTCATCGGGGTGGGAGTGTGAGACCAAGCGCTTCTTTGCGTTGGCGAGTTCTCTTTATCCTCTCTGATGTCATAGAAAATAGGCGTTGGCTTATACATGTAGTTGCGAATCGGGCCACTGTCATAGTCAGGAGCAGGGCAGCAGTCCCATGCCGACTCCTCAGTCAGCCACTCTGTTCCACACTCGCTGCAACTGTGCACGCATCCATCGCATGCATATGCGTCAGCTTCTTGTCGATACCTGACGACTCCGTAAGGCAGCACAGTAGCGCTCAGATGTTGACGGCGCCTTGCATTCATCGCCATCGACATGATATCAAAATCACCGAACGACAGAAGCCCGCATGATTCACACTCCGCCATGTGCATATCTTCGCAATTTGCACAAGCGCCATCATAACTTCCCTGTTGGTCTTGTGTCATTGCTCTGTTGCACACCAAGCAGAACATGATACCAAGCGGAACATTGGTTCCTACAGGCATTGCCCCATCCTTTCTCTGCTTCGTCGTGTTGTTTGTCTCCCGGCCCTATGGCGAGAGCAATAGATATTGCACGGCCGAGGAACGAGGCCGTAAGTCATCACCGAATCCGGCAATGTTCTTCCATTCTCTCCTTACAACTCTGCTTTTCTTCATGTCATGTGACATGGACACACAGCGGTCCCTGATGGAAGCGGACCTTGCTGCGTGATTACTTCTTGTCGAGCAGCCTCATGCTGATTTCCCAGTACTTATCGGAAAGTTCCAGCATGTCTTGTGCTTTCGACCACATCTCGTGACTCATCTCACGCCAGTAGTCTGACTCTTCCCGAGTGTTCATCAATTCGTCTCCGCAATCATGAGCTGAAGTGCATCAGCTGCCAGTTCAAGACCACGCGCAAGTGCGCGAGCCTCGGTGATGCTTATCTCGGTGAGCCTCCCTTCAAGCCCGACGACAACGCATCGCTTGATGATGTCCAAGCCGATGCCCATGTACTCGTTCATCTCTGCCTCCTCTGGGCTGATGGCTTCCGACATTTCCCAGAATCGGTCGGCATTATTCTCCATGCTCATGCATTCCTCCCCTTCTCGGTCACAGTGTACTGCACTGGCTGGTCCCAGGGTGACACATCATCCTCAAGCTCGATGTATGCATCAAGCACCTGAATGGTGTACTCCATGCTCGCAATCTCACGCTCGGCATTCTCCAGAGCAATCTCGATTGCGTCCCTGCGATAGGTCATGTAGATGACGGTGATTGCCCAGACAATCCAACCCCAGGCAAACAGCACCACAATCATCTGTGCATTGGTCATGTAAAAAACCTCACTCATTCTCAGCCTCCATCAGGATGTCGTTGACGGCGTACTCCAATTCATTCAGCGTGACGCCACGCACAAATGCTTGCAGCGTCATGTAGTTCTTCGCTTCGTTGTCCGTGAACAGGTATATCTTTCGCAACTCACGCACATATTCGCGCAATATCTTTTCAGGAACTGACATAACTTCGCCTTCCTTCATGTCATGTAACAGGAGAAGAGGCTGGCTCGACCCCCGCAATAACGGATACAGGCCCGGAAGCCGGGGGCTTGCGCCCCCGACTCCCGGTGGCCCGCATCACAGCTCGGCAGGCACCTCCTGCTCGGCGTCCTCACGCTCGGCCGGCTCGACCGACACGACCCGCGTGAACACCAGGTCGTCGTACCGCCGGTTCCAGTACCCCTCGAGGTGCACGACATCGCCCTCGCGGATGACGAACTCCTCGCCGTCCGGGTTCGTGAACCGCACGGTCGTGAAGCGCGACTTCGCGCTCACCGAGCCGTCCGCGTTGGTGTACTCCACCGTGCGCTGGTCCTCCATGCGCGTGGGCGTGACACCCTTGGCGGCCCACAGGTAGCCGAACTCCAGGGCGTTCATGACCTCGACGCCCGTGCGGACGCCGATGCGCGGGTTGACACCAGCGCCGGACGAGCGGGGCTTGAGCCAGCCGCCCTCCAGCGTTCCGGAGATGTACAGCATCGTTCCGTGCCTTTCTGCCGCTTCCCACGGCATAGTCTTGTGCCCCGGCCGGACGGCTAGGACACCGACCCTGGAACGGGCGACGAAGGAGCCCGTATGCAAGGTCAGTGCGCGCCGCGGACTCGAACCGCGGAGTATGCCATTCGCGCTTTGCGGCGTGATTTCTACCATCACGGCTTGTCAGTGAGCGGCATTCCACGACCGGCCCATGTGGTCGTGAAACGCGTTCTCCTCGGCCTCCTGAAGCGCACGCTTGTACAGCCCGATGAGGTCCGAAGCTCCGCGCGAGCAGAGCGTGCCGTTCGCCCACTGCCGCTGGAGGTGACGCCCGTAGGTACCAGGCCCGAACACGGCGTCGTCCGCCGTAAGCCACGCCCAGTCGCTCTGCGCGACCTTGGCGTCGAGGGCTGCGATGTACGCGTGCTGCTTGACCGTTGCGCTCATGGTCCGTTCTCCTCTCTCCGCGGGGTTCGGGGTGAACCCCTAGCTCACCGCTCCGGGCACGGCCGACGAAGGAGGCCGTATCCCCCACCGCAGTCTGGGAAGCGTTTCCCCCGCGGCGTGGGGGTTCGCCTCCCGTCGTACGCGCACGGGCTGGCGCGGGGGGTGGGGTGCGCGGGTTGGGGGTGGAGCCTGGACGAGACCCCCTGGTCCCCCCGGATGGGGGTTGGTTTGTTATCATGACGATGGGGCAGGTAATTTTTAGGATTTCGGGAACCGGACATTTCACAGTTTGTCTTCTTTTTAGGCCACAATCTTTCTTATATGTGAGGGTTCAGCGATAGGACATATAATGTTTGGAGCATTACGACGACTTCTGATGTCTGGGGACATCGCCGGGGTGCTCCAGAGCTCCCGTCGTGCCTTTCAGGACCTTGTTATGGGGTCCCCGGTGCCGAACGAGGCTTCTCGGGCGCGGGCGCTTGAAGGTCTGAATGAAAGAGGCGGATTTTCTGACCGGCCTGTTTTCAGCCCGAATCCCCCTCGCGGCGTGACGATGGACCAGGGAACGCGCCCTGCTTACACGCTGCCTTGGGAGTCGCCTCGGTACTACTACGAGACTGCTCGCGGCTATCCTGGGGTTTACGACACGGCTGGCCCGGTGCGTCGCTCTTACTACGCTGGCCCGACTTCTTCGGAGATTGTTGCTCCGTACGAAGGAATGAGAGTTCTTCCGGAGGGCGGTCGCTATAACGCGGATTGGGGCGAGTACTGGGGCGAAACTCCTCCAGGTCCGTGGATGGGTCGAGGCTCCGGAACCGAGTGGAGCGAAATGCCATTGAACGGCATGGATGGCAGAGATGGAACTTATTTCGAAGCATGGCCTGGGCCGCGTCCGGCATTTGGTTCCCCTGAAACCTGGACAGACCGTCCTCTCTACCCTTGGCAGCGATTTGCTGAGACTGGAAGGCCTACGCCGGTTCGTCCTGGTACGCCTAGTATCGGCAATCCTATCCCGTTCGAGGATATTATGAGGGCTCAGGGCAGTCTTCTTGGCAGTCCTTACTACGGTCCATACATCGCTTACTGATAGGAAATATTATGCCAATGGTTAACGGTAAGAAGTACCCGTACACGAAGGCGGGCAAGGCTGCTGCAAAGAAGGCCGCAAAGAAGAAGACGGCCAAGAAGTCCACGAAGAAGCGGACGGGGATGCGTCTTGGCGGCTAAACCTATTTGGGAGAAGAAGAATCCCAAGAAGAAGTCTAAGAAGCTGACTTCGTCTCAGAAATCTGCGGCAAAGTCGCGGGCTAAAAAGGCCGGAAGGAAGTATCCGAACATGGTTGACAATGCATGGGCAGCGCGTCGTGGCCGCTAAGAAGAAGGATTCTCGCCTGAAGAACGCCGGGGTTTCTGGCTACAACAAGCCGAAGCGTACGCCGAGCCACCCAAAGAAGTCTCATGTTGTCGTTGCTAAGCAGGGCAGCAAGGTGAAGACTATCCGTTTTGGCGAGCAGGGTGCTAAGACGGCGGGAAAGCCAAAGAAGGGCGAGTCTGCTGCAATGAAGAAGAAGCGCGCCTCGTTCAAGGCTCGGCATGGAAAGAACATTGCGAAGGGCAAGATGTCAGCCGCTTATTGGGCAGATAAGGTCAAGTGGTAGGTAAATTGGACTGGATGCTTGACATCTATTTGGACCGATTACTAGAATCTAACTGGTGTGGCGCTCTTGAAAGCGCCACAACTAGTTAACTAGGGTAACTAGGAAAATGGCGAATACTCCAAAGCATAATATTCGCAACGAATACGCTTCTTGGCTTGCTACGCC
>CAZDDA010000224.1:0-4681 GCA_964504085.1 uncultured Thermotogae bacterium
TCCTCGCTTTAATACGGACAGCGCGTGCCCTCCCCCCGTCCAAGATGAGCAGTGCCCGACCTTTGGCTATTGGGATTCCGCCTTCACTCGAGCGAATGCCGGACTTCCACAGCGCAACCGCTGCGTCATTCCCGAGATCTCTAATCGGCTCCAGGGACATGTACCCCTGGGTAGGCACCGAGTATGCGGCTATCATTTTTCCTCGAGCTTGAGTTTGGGTGGCCTCTTGACGCCTGCCTTCGTAAGTTTCTTCGGGAGCTCACGCTTGCGAGGCTCCGTGGGCTCTGCCTCTTCCGCCTTCCCGTTCTTGATTGTGAACCAGACGCCACATCTTTTGCAGTGGCCTGAACCACACTGAAGAGGCCGATCAAACGATGGGGTCTTAGGAGAGTTCATAACCTTTGCGTGACCAAATTGCATCGCGGCACATGCGGGGCATCGGAGAATCACGGCACCACTTTCGTGCACGATGATGTCACCTTGGCGGATGTTAACGGTTCCTACCTTTTTAACTCCCTCCAAGACCTCGTAATTCCCTGTATACCATTTAGTCAATTGGCCCTCCATTCTTGCCTGTCCAAACTGGGTCAAAATATAAATCAACTGTTGCGACCAGCGCAGGGTCCAGAGAACGTATTCCGCCAGCCAACCCACGGTACCGCAGTCCCGTCAAGAACGGTGATAGCGTGCTCCGACGCAGGAGATAACCACCCAGAATTAGCTGGCAACGGGAGCGGTGGGGTTTGGTTTTCGTAGGCCGCAACCAGGGCATAGCGGTGGCCGAAGGATCTGGCAATCATGGCCAGCGTCTCATCGACCTTGCCTGTGTAGATGCTTTTCAACACTGCAAAGCTAACCACACCTGGGTCCACCCCGATGTCGCACTCATATGAGCGTGCCGTCATCTTGAACCCACCGACTTCCGACTGGTATGTACGCTTTTCTTCGCCGACAAACGCAAATGTTAATTCCACAATATCGGGCCCGTGCGTTTCAATCGGCAACGGCAAAGGAACAGTGAATGCGGGTATTGAATCCGGAAAATTATACTCTGCGTACGCCATTGGCGTGTCCTTCCTGCCCGACTATTTCACATCCTCGTCGAGCCTGTATTTTTTCCTGAGAGTATCCGGTGAGATCTGAACATCCAAGTCCGAAGTACCGTAGGGAGCCGAGCACAGAACTACCATGCCAACGTCGTCGACCTCTTTAACTTTCACACGCATCATGGGATGGGGTGTGCCGCTTTTTTCAAGCGCGAGGTCTACCCACTTTTGTCCCACACGAATTCCCTCGGGCTTCCCGAAAAGACTAGTCACCGTCTTCCTCTCCATCTTCCTCTTCATCTTCGACATCCAGCTCATCCAAGTCACGGAACCTGGCACTTATGTCGCCTTCGAAACCAGCGTTCCGGAGTTCTTCCGTCAGGATGGATTCAACGCGCTTTGCCATCGCATCCAACTTGTCCGCAAGACTCGCAACAGTTTCTTCCTGGCCTTCCCCGCCTTCACTTGTGCCACCCATGCCGGCAAGAGTCATTGGCATTGGCGTACTGACCCACTCATCATCGATCCTCGCGAGTGTCCGGTTCAATGCGTCACCGAGTAGTGCACGGATCTCGTAGGGCAGCAGCCCTCCATGTGGTGCCGAAACCTTGATGAGTTCAGCAATCTCCTCTGGAGATCTGGTGGGTGGAGAGTTGGAGCGGAACCTGAGGAGCTTCACATTGATCCGTGGAAGGATGTCCTTGTTTATCCGCCAATCTATGTCCTCGCGCTCTGGCTCGAACACCTGTTGTTCGGCAAATGCAACCGCGGTAGTGGCCGTTGCACGATTTAGGTTTTTGGGAGTGTAACCTCTCAACATAGGGGAAAGCCTAAAGCTCGCTCCTATTCTATCGCTGCTGCGCTCGTCATAGCTGGTGAACGTCGCGTCTGATTGCTGTGCATCCCGCAGAGATTCGAACTCCATGCTGGGGAGAATCGTGCGTTCCTCTCCCTTCAGTTTCATGGGGTGTGCTTCCACAACCAGGATTTTATGAGAGTTTTCAGCGCCACCAAGTTCCTGGGTCATCCTCTGCTCGAGCCGGTCCTTCATGTCGCGTGGGACTTTCCCTCCGGATACGAACAGGATGCCAGGGGGGATTGCATTGCTGTCCAGGTAGAAGTAGTTCGCTTCGTCGGCCTCGCGTACACCAAGAACAGCCAGCAGGTTACCTATCCAGCGAGGCGGAGGACAAGGCGTTCTCGGGTCGTGGAGCGAAAGGTAGATTAGCTGGTTCGCCTCTTGTGCGTCCTTTCCCTCTCCGGGATTGTTGGCCGCGTCCGTGGGCCTGCGCATGGCTTCAACCGATTTGTAGATTTTGCCGGTGGTTCTAGATATTACTCGAGGATCTCCTGGTGATTTAAAGAACGCTCGCTGGTTTCCCACAATCTGGACATACCTGCGGAATCTCCGGTGCACCATGGTCTCGCGACCGTCTGACAAAGGCGTTACCGGATCATCTTCTGCCACCTCAACAAGCTCACCTTCATCCCGCAATGGTCGCACGGTGTACCCAGGAATGTAGTTGAGTCGCTTCAGTCTATCGAACCCATCCATAAGCATTTCCCAGGCACCCCAGCCATGGGACTCGATGTCTTGCCTGGTGATTCGCCTGAGCTTGGTGAAGGACATTGTGGAGCAACAGTTCTTGAAGAAGGCGTCGAACATGAACTGCTCGCGACGGAGTTGAACCTTCAGATCTTCAGCAGCCTGCGTCACATCTTCATCGGAAACCTCGCCGTCATCATCTTCCTCGTCGACGGGCTCTCCATCTTCGGGCTCTCCCTCTCCATCTTCGTCAGGCTCGTCCTCATCCTGTTTCTGTGCAGCAGCAGCAGCGGCCTCTTCTTCGTCAACCCAGCGCTCAATCTGGAGAGCGTTCTTGATTGCTTCCTGGGCCTCGGGGGAATCAAGGTCTTCCATCCACGGTTCGACGTAAGCCCACTGATACCCGTAGCCTTCGATGTTCTGCTGGTAAGCAGCAATGTTGGGCGACAAGTGAGGAGTTAGTTCGATGTAATTGAGTAGCGCCTCCGGATTGTACGGTGGCTCCACAGCACCCTGTTCGCCGTACTGTTCCTCGGTTTGCTTCATGGTCTGCAAGGCTGCCGATTCATCAACCTCCCTGCCGGTCAGTACCGCGGCCTTGGCGAGAGCAGAGCGGACAGGCAAGGAGTACGGGTCATCCTTGTTGCCGCTTTTGCCTTTCCCTGTTTTCTTTCTGGTGCCAGCCATTAGAGAACCTTGCCACAGATCTTGATGACGGTATCAATCGCGCCACCGGTAGTAAGTGTGAGCCGGATCTTGTTGTAGTGAACCGGCACTACTCCTTGCCCGGATGCGGCTATGGCAGCTATCGTAGTCCACACGCCACCTGCCACACTTCCCTCGATATTGCCGGCAATCGCCGCACCTAAACCGCGTACAATTTCGTAACCCTTTTCGCTCATCTGGGCCACATCCATTACCGCACCGGAACCGACCAGCGCATTTCCTGGACTGGCTGGGTTTTCGTTCATGTCTAATGGTTTGTTCTCTGCGAATGCCATTGGTCTCCTCCTTCTAGTTCATGGCTTGGCGTGCGACGTTCATCGCTTTTTCTGCCAAGGTCCGTACAGCTTCGTCGCAGAGTGGGTCCGCGGCGTCGCGCATTAACATTCTTATTGCTTGGCTACGAAGTTCGTGCCAGTCTTTTCTTCGCTGAAGCAGCTCCAACACCTTCTCAATTGCCTCTTTGGATTCTTTAGCCTTCCGCTCGTCAACAATGTCGCGGTAGAACGCGGCGACAATACGGGGTTTCTGTTCGTCGGGCACCGCATGGAAATCAGCAGCCACGTGCTCGTGGAACACCCCATCGTCCATATGCTTCTCGGCTTCTTTGAGAATCCGGTCCAGTTCGTCAGGCTTCACGCCACCATTTCGACTGACGCACCTACAAATTATAGGGATCTTTTGTTCCCCTTCACCGTCACCGAGGTCGGCTGTCTTGTAACCGGTAATGCCGCGGCCATTGCATCGCTTGCAACCGTCCTTGGCTTTGCTCAGGTCAACGCTCTTTGCAAGTCTGACTCTCGGTGGAGTTTCTTCCCGTCTGTGTTTATTGTCCGCCATCGATTACCCCCAGCTCCATGGCCCTCTTCATCCACAAGCGCCTCATGCACGGGCGACAGTGGTGTTTCCCAAGGGATTCGGCAGGGTGTGAACAAGAAGCCTCAGAACGGCTCTCCGTTCCGCCTCTTGTGTTTGGTCCCTGTCCTGGTGTGACCTGTTGGAACATGTCCTTCAGATCGGAAAGCCTAATCAGCAATCGTACCGGTGGCAGATCTATGTCGTTAGCCACAACGGGTACCAAAAGTTCAACCGACCGAGATCCGTGGAACGCAAACAGCTCCGGTCTGATTGAGCTGGCCTCATCCCAGTTGTGGTCGCACCCTTCGATGTCCTCCAGTGCTCGCTCAAGCTCGGCACCATCCACATCCACTTCCGTTCCACCTGGCAAAACGATATTCATCCCGAGCACTTGCTCCCAAAGATCGTCATTTGTAAAAGCAGGGGCCTCGCGCAGGGCAACGAAGGCAGTGTGTTCAAGTTCGCGGTAGGGATGCTTGGTTACTTCTATGGTCATAACAGCCTCTTC